>NZ_JBXWQW010000006.1:0-127277 GCF_059612585.1 Ruegeria sp. YKSF57
AGCACCGCAACACGCTCGACCTCAAACACAATGGGGTTGTGCCCGTGGTGGACCTTGGGCGGGTCTATGCGTTGCAGGGAAAGTTGACTGAGGTGAATACTCGTGCGCGACTCAAGGCAGCCGAAGCGGCCAGCGTGCTCAGCTCGTCCGGCGCACGCGATCTTCTTGATGCCTATGACCTGATTGCGGAAACCCGGCTTGAGCACCAGGCGGCACTGGTGCGAAAAGGCGTCGAGCCCAATAACTATCTGGTTCCCGCGGACCTGTCCGATTTTGAACGAAGTCATCTGCGCGACGCCTTTGTCGTGGTAAAAACCATGCAATCAGCGGTCGGACACGGCAAGAGCATGCTGAGCTGACACAAGACGGATTGGGAGAACAAGCCATGTTTCTGGAGCTGATTGCGACGGTCTTTGCGGGCATTGCCATCGCTGGATTGGTGATGATCTTCAACCGTGCGACCGGAGGCCGTTTGCCGCGCTGGCTGGCCCCGCTGGCCGCAGGATCAGGGATGATCGGCGTAACGGTCATCAGCGAATACTCTTGGTACGACCGAACCCGCGCCGCCCTTCCCGAAGAGATGATAGTCGTGCAGGAAGTCGAAAGCCGTGCGGTTTACCGCCCCTGGACATATGTGGCACCATTTGTCGTACGCTTTGCCGCAGTCGATGAAGCTTCGGTTCAAACAAATATGAAAGTCCCTGGTCAACGCCTTGCCGATCTCTATTTCTTCGGCCGCTGGGCGCCGGTGTCCAAGCTGCCTATAGCCGTAGATTGCAACCAGTTGCGTCGGGCAGACCTTTCCGATGGTGTTGAGTTCGCCTCTGATGGAGAGGTGCTGAATGCCAACTGGATAGAGGCGGACAAAACTGATTTGGTAATTTCAGCGACTTGCGAGATACAGCAGTGATGGCCCACTTAAGCCTGCGACTTCGCGTGTTTCTATTTTTTTGCCTGCTCGCTTTGGGCGGGTTGAGCGTGACCGGCGCCGCTTTGTGGTTGGGCTATAGCCGAGCAAACGCACCGGACATGCTGGATGCGTTCGTCTTCAGTGGGTTGCTCGTCGCCTTTGGATTGCTGGGATTGATTGTCGGGGTTTGGTTGTTATTCGACGAGAATGTCGCCAAGCCGATTGAACGCTTGTCCGCGCAGATGCGGGCGCGGACGTATGCCGGAGTGGCCACCGATCTGGATATGCATAACGCCCGCTATCTGGGTGATCTTGCCCCGGCCGCCGCCGGGCTTGCCGGCGTTCTGTCCGAGACGGCCATGAACACCGCCGAAGCCGTAGCTGCTGAAACTGCGCGATTGACCGCCGAAAAGGAACGCTTGACCGCGCTCCTCACCGAAATTCCGGTGGCCATGGTTCTGGCCAGCCCAAAACACCATATCGTGCTCTATGACGGGCAGGCTGCCGAGGTGTTGGCGCAAATCGCTCCTCCTCGCCTAAACGCGTCCCTGTTTGACTACCTGCGCCGCGATGCACTGGAGGCGGCATACGCGAAACTCATCAAGACAGGTAGGGATGTATCCTGTACTCTGACCGGTACAGACGGAACGCAATCTTACGCGGTGCGAATGAAACCGCTTGGGAGTGCGCCTGGATACATGCTGATTTTTGATGAAGCCACAGCGCAAATATCGCCCGAATCCGAACGCCCGCTGGTCTATGATTTCGATCTGCTGGAATCGCATCTTGATGAGGCGTTTGAAAACCGACGTCTCGCTGATTTATGCTTTGTTGTGTTCGACACCGAAACCACCGGCCTTTTACCGCACAAAGACGAAATCGTGCAAATTGGGGCTGTCCGGATCCTGAAGGGACGGATTATCTCGGGAGAGAGTTTGGATACACTTGTGGACCCCGGAATACCAATCCCTCCTGCTTCCACCAAGGTGCACAAAGTAAGTGACGCAATGGTTCGGGGCGCGCCGGATATCGTCGAAGCTGGCCGAGCCTTCCATCACTTTGCTCGCGATGCAGTAATTGTGGCGCATAATGCACCTTTCGATATGGCCTTTCTTCGTCGGCATGCGAAACCTATGGAGGTCGTCTGGGATCATCCGATCCTGGACACAGTACTACTCTCCGCCGTTCTGTTTGGCGCCAGCGAGGTTCATACACTCGACGCTCTGTGCGACCGGCTAGACGTCGCGATTCCAGAATCTTTGCGACACACTGCGCTGGGCGACGCGCAAGCTACGGCAGAGGTGCTGGTCAGGATGCTTCCCATGCTTCAGGCCCGCGGCATGCAGACCTTTGGCGATGTGATTGCTGAGACCCGCAAACACGGTCGCCTGCTCGAAGACCTGAACTGACGTAAAGGCGCCTTGCGCGCCCTGCTTGCATGGACAAACTGCCCAAGGCATGGCAGGTGGGACCGACTCAGGAACACGAGCGCGCGCGATGACTGAAAAAACCTTTGTTCCCGGCACGGAGGCGACCCTTGCCTTTCGCGAGGCATTGGGCTGTTTTGGAACTGGCGTCACAGTCGTCACGACGGCAGCACCGACCGGTCAGGTCGCAATAACGGTCAACTCATTTTCTTCGGTTTCCCTGACACCACCACTGGTGCTTTGGTGTCTGGGCAAGGACTCCAACCGGTTCGAAGCATTTAGTACATCAACCCGGTATGCCATTCACGTCATGGCCGAAGACCAGCAGGGTCTGGCGCTTCGTTTTGCCCGCAATGGGTTCGATTTCACTCATACCACTTGGACACCGGATACGAACGGCACCCCTTTGCTATCGGGTTGTCTTGCCCGGTTCGATTGTCGGTTGAACGCCCGGCACGAAGCAGGAGATCACTTGATCATAGTCGGAGAGGTAGAGCAGGTCATGTACCGCACCGGCAAAGGCCTGATGTTTAAACGGGGCCAGTATGGAGCTTTCAAAGACCTTCTCTGAACTCACCAACCGCCATATCGTTATTGCTCCCAAACACAAAACGAGGGAGTGAATTACCTACAGGACAAGAGAGACGGCGTCCCCTGGAAACATCTCAGTCGTCCAATATCCCATGAACTGCAAATGCCGCCAACTCTGCCTCTTGAGGAGTAATTACGCGGTAAGTTTCATGAACTCCAGCATCTCCCAATGTGCGGGCGACCGTAAGCAAGGTGTTTGGAGAGTGGTCGTCACAAAGATCGGCCATGAACACGATTTCATCGCGCGCGACATCCAGTGCCGCTTCGACGGACGGTGCGCCATAAAAACTTACGAAGTAGTCGGCCAGTCCCTTGATCAATCGCTCAAACTCGGTCTGTTCCACTTGGGTCACTGCAACGAACGTCACGCGCCCAAACGTTTCTAGCCCAAGCCAACCATTGGAAAAAGCCTGCTTCGCCTTACCCTCCAGATCGGCTTGCGACCAGTTCGAAAACTCGAAGCCACCCGAGATGCACCACTCACCGGTGCGCGCCGGGGAATGAAAGACATTCAGGTCGCTTTCATCGAAATGGATTGCGCGCGCGAGTTTCATTCCCTCCCCTCCAACACTGTTTCCATCGGTAACAAATGAGTGTCGGCTCCTTCCCGGATCAACATACCGAACCGTTCGTCCGTTCCAACAAATATCCCGTGAATCCCTGACTGAGTGACCGGTTCGCCGATGCCGCGCAAAAGTCCCATCCATTCGCCGTGCAAGGGGCCGTTGCCGTCCTCTTGCCATCGATTGAGCCGGGTCAGCATGTGTCGCGACCAGCTTTCGATCAGCCCGACAGGAGATACTTCGGCGCAACCTTCATCATAAAGCGCAGTATTATCAAGCTTGTCACCCGGCGCGTCAGTTTGCATCAAGGCCAAGGTCCATCCGATCACGAGCCAATCGGGTGCCTGTTCAGAGTCGGCCGTGGAGGCCGCGGCGCGAAAATACCCGCAAGTAGCTCCATTGACGCATATCAGCCCGTCCCAACTCAGGTGAACCGCCACCTCTGGTGGCGCTTGCACGCCCAGGGCATTCTGGAACCCCACAGCGCATAGAGGTAGCATCGCCATTGCGTCGCTCAGCGGAACTTCGGGCGCGAAAACAATCGCCACCCGCAATAAGTCGGCCTGGATGTTATAGGTCACGGTGCCCGAATCACAGCCTAGTTCGGCAAGGGCCTGAGCACGATCAAAAGGATCTTCCCCACCCCGCACGGGATGACCGGCCAGCAAGGGAGGAAAGACCGGCTGATTCATGCGTACCCTTTTGCGATCAGATCGCGGGCGATACGTCTGAATGCGTCAGCTTGTGGGCTTTCGGGCTTGCTGACCACAATGGGGGCCCCACCATCCGCCGCGATCCGGATATCGAGGTGCAAGGGGATTTCCCCCAATAGCGGCACATCCATCGCCTTGGCCTCGGTCGCAACGCCACCATGACCAAACACGTGCTCTTCATATCCACAATTGGAACAGATATGAGTCGACATGTTTTCGATCATCCCGTGGATCGGCGTCTTGAGTTGACGGAACATATCAATCCCTTTCCGGGCGTCGATCAAGGCCACGTCCTGTGGGGTGGAAACGATGATTGCCCCATCCACCTTGAACTTCTGACTGAGTGTCAGTTGCACATCGCCAGTCCCTGGCGGCAAATCGACGATCAACACATCAAGCGCGCCCCACTGCACCTGACCCATCATCTGTTGCAAGGCGCCCATCAGCATCGGACCGCGCCAGACCACGGCCTGGCCTTCATTCACCATCAATCCCATAGACATCATGGTGACACCGTGATTTCGCAGAGGCAAAATCGTCTTACCATCAGGGCTTGCCGGACGGCCTGACACGCCCAGCATCCGCGGCTGCGAAGGACCGTAAACGTCGGCATCCAACAACCCAACTCGCCGACCTTCCGCGGCCAGTGCACAAGCGAGATTGGCCGAAACCGTGGATTTGCCCACCCCCCCCTTGCCTGAAGCAACTGCAATGATGCGATCCACGCCCGGCACTGCCTGCGGCCCGGATTGGGACGGCTTCGGTTTTGGTTTCAGGTCCGGCGGCGTCTTTTCAGAATGTGCGGTCATCATGGCCGAAACCTTTTCGACGCCCGAGACCATTTTTGCCGCCTGCTCGGCCGTGGCACGGATAGGTTCCATCCGCTCGGCCTGTTTGGGATCGATTTCCAGAACGAATCGTACCGTATCGCCTTCGACATTCAGCGCGCGAACAAGCCCAGCGCTCACGATGTCCTGCCCGGAAACTGGATCAGTGATTTTCTTGAGGTTGGCCAAAACGGCATCACGAATGCTCATGCGTTGTCATCCTTAATCTGGCCCGTCACAACGTGCTCGACTTCCAGCCCTTCGATGGTCAGCACAACCTTGGCCTCAAAGCTCTTGCCCAACGGATTGCCTGCCTTGCGCAGCCCTTCTTCGATGGCCTGTTGGCTGGTCACGCCGACCTGCTTGAGGAATTTTCGCATCGACATGTTGTAGTCACAACTCATCGCATGTGTCTCCATCTCATACTGTTCATTTGACGCATTCGTCCAAATCCTTCTAGGCTTGTTCCATGCGCTTTGCCCCGTTGTGCCTGAGCCTGATGCTCTACGCCAGCCCCTCTTGGTCGCAGGAGGTATTGGGATTGTCTGCACCTGATGAAGTTGTTCAATCGGGTTTGTTGAAATATATTCTTCCACGCTTTTCCCTCAAGACCGGCGTTAAGGTTGTTGCAGACTCAAACGGACCGATGTTGATCGTCACTGAAGCGCCAGGGGACCCCGTGTTCCAGCGTGGCGGCACACTGTATTTTTTAAGAACTGAAGCAAAAGCGGGTCAGCAACGATTTCGGAAGTGGCTTCTGTCCGACATCGGCAAACGAACAGTCGAGAGTTATCGGCCTCATGACGGCATCCCTTTTGCCGCGAGTATTGATATTGCGTCCATTGATGAAACAACCGATTTCGAAGGCAATGCGCAACTTGGCGCGAAACTCTCTCTGACTCATTGTGGTCGTTGCCATGTGATCGGGCCGGAAAACCGAATGAACGGGCTTGGTTCGACACCCTCATTCGCAGTGTTGCGGTCATTGCCTGACTGGTCCACGCGATTTCAGCAGTTTTATGCGCTTAATCCGCATCCAGCCTTTACCCAGATCGAAGGGGTAACGTCGCCTTTTGATCTCGGACGTCCGCCACCAATCCATCCAGTAACGATTACCCAATCCGAACTGGAAGCGATTCTCGCTTTTGTCAGCGTGGTTGCTGCTGCAGATCTTGGCGCGCCTTTGCAAACTCAGTGATCCTTGCGCTTGCTGAAGTAGTCTTCGGTAGTGACAATCCGCGGTTTAGGATTGCCGGTGAGCGGGTTGTTTTTGCTGTTAAATTGGGCCTGAACACGGCAATTGTCGCACATCTGGATTAGGCGCGCTTGTTCCGAGGACGCGAACATGGGATGGCTGCCCGCCAGTTTTTCCATGATCCGCTCGATTGTGGATGCCACCCCGAAAGGTGTTCCGCATTCGATGCAGGTAAAAGGCTCCTCTTCGTTCAGAACACATTGTGACAGAGCAGCATCCATTAGGTTTAGTTGAGGCACCAACGTGATCGCTTTCTCCGGGCACGCCGTCCGGCAAATGCCGCATTGGAGGCAGGCATCTTCTTGAAAGTTCAGTTGTGGTTTGTCCGGGTTGTCGATCAGTGCGCCCGAAGGGCACAACGACACACAGCTGAGACAAAGCGTACAGGCGTCGGTGTCGACGGCAATCGCGCCATAAGGGGCCGTCGCAGGCAGCGGCAATGGATCGGGCGCATCGGGATTCAGCGCCTTTGCGGCAAGTCGAGTAATCTGGCGACGGTTGCCAAGTGGCAAAACCGGAGCGGATAGAGGGACCGGCACAAGCTGAGAGTACAAAATCTCCGCCAACACGTCCGGGTCGGATTCGTCTATCAAACCGACTGCGTTCTCTCCTGCAATTGCTTGCGCCAATACCAGTTCGCGCAGCAAGGCATCACGTTCCGTTTTTAGAGAGATTAGTACGTCCACACGTGCAAATCCGTGCGCCAGAGCTGCCAGCATCTCTGCATGTCCAAAACCGGACACGACGCCCAGCTCAAGCGGGATCACACTGGCTGGCAACCCGCGCCCGAACCGGGCCGCCAGTCGGATCATCTCGCCCCCAAACCCATCATGCACCAATAGGCGCGGCGACAAGCCACCAGCCTGACGATAGGTGCGTGCCAGAATCTGTATACGCGAAATGAGCGACGCGAGTGGAGGATCTTCATAGGCGATTGCAGTCGACGGACAAAGCGCTGCACACTCACCACATCCTGCACAAATCATCGGATCGATTTGAATGTGGTCGCCCGCTGCGGTTATCGCCCCGGTCGGGCAAATGTCGAGACAATTCGAACAGCCGGACAGCCCTGCACGGGAATGAGCGCAAAGACTTTCATCAAGACGAACATACAAGGGTTTCTCGAATGTCCCGACCAGTTGCGCCGCTTCAAAAGCCAGTCCAGCGACCGCAATAGCATCGCGAGGGTCGGCCCGGAGATATCCCTCGCGTTTCTGAGGCGACTGCACAAGGGCCTGTTGGCCCGTCAGATCGATCACAATGTCGCATTGCGACCGGGCACCATCACGCGGCGCAGACCACTCAAAGGTGTCACGCCCGCCAGGACAAAGTTGCTGCATCGCATCAAGGCGCAACTCGAAATCACCAAGTGCGCCACGAACTTGCCTGATCTTTCCACGTACAGCATCGAATGCCCGCGACACAGGTGTTGCATTGTCCGTTACCAATACAGTGACGGTCAAACAATCCGACAACCGCAATGCAAGGTCAAAAGCCACGTCGCCCGGCCCGACGATAAGGCAGACTCCTTCGCTGACGACATCCCGGCTGGGCGTTGTTGGAATAGGCAGCATGGCTTCGGCAGTTAGTGCCGCCATTTTCGGCATCGCGTTGGCACCTTCATCCGACCACCCTGCCCGATCGCGCAGATCCACGAAACCGACGGTATCGGCACCAAGTTCTTCCGCCAGTTCCTGAAAAACCACCTTCTCTTGGCCGCAAGCAATAAACAGTTCCGTGTCTTGTTGCATTAGCTTGGCGGCGGCGGCCAGTTCGCTCGTACAAAGCGCCGAATGAACGCGCGAGCACATTGCGCCACAAGACTTGGAAAGCGCATCCCCATCTATCGATTGCGTTCCGGCACAATCGCACAAAAGCAGTGTTTTCTTCATGTCCTCCCCTCGGACAAACCAAGCCCAACTGTCTCTCCATCCATCGTTCGAACAGCAAGTCAGTAAGAATCAAGGCAGACAGGCCGCCACTCCTTCTGCACTATAGTTCATAAATTTCCGCAAGCCAGCAGCACAGAACTGGTTATTTAGTTGATAAAATAATGGTGAACACAAAAATAATCTTTTCTCCGGGCTTGGCACAGCGCTGTTTTGTGTACCATAGTTCACAATATGGAGGGATGGGGAGAGCCTTCCAGGGAGGAGTACGTGGCCAAGGCCGCCAATCACATTGAGATGCCGCTGGGCGTAGTCGTTCGGAAATCACCAGGCGTGACCCGGTGGGCCAAGTGGAACTGGCGCGCGGTCGCGGTTCTACCCGGCGCTGGTCCTGCCAATTGGGTCGAGTTGCGTCGTGAGGGCGATGCAATCGAGTATCATGCCGCCACGTTGCCTCTGACGCTTTGGACGTCCGATACCGAGGCCTACAAGGTCAATCTGGCCGACAGTCAACCTTCAGTCTATTTGGTGTTGCGCGACGAGGGCGACGAAAGCGGCGTCTTGAACGCTGTTTTGGCCACGGCTTCTCCATTCGAAGGACAGGACTATGCCGACACCGGTGAAGAAATCGTCGAAAAGATACCGATGTCCGAGGGGTTGATCGCCTGGGTTCGAGATTTCACCCTGAAACACCATCGCGATGAGGCATTCGTCAAACGGCGGCGCGACAGAAAAAGGGTAGATATGGTAGAGAACGGCAAGGGCGACGCTCGAATACGACAAGACGCGGACGTCTACCGCGCGCCACGGAGGATCGTGCATTGAGTCGCCCGCACGATTTCTGGTCCCGCCGCAAAGCCGCTGTTCTGGCAGAGGAAGATGCGGAGCGTGTTGCCCTGCAAACCCAGGCGAGCATGGAGCAACAAGCGGAACTCGAACATAGAAGCGATGCCGAAATACTCGCCGAGCTGGACCTGCCCGACCCGGACCACCTAAAGCCGGGTGATGACATCGCAGGTTTTATGGCACGTGCCGTTCCCGACCGCATTCGCCGTCGTGCGTTGCGGCAACTGTGGCGGCTGAACCCGGTTCTGGCGAACGTTGACGGATTGGTTGACTATGGTGAAGATTTCACTGACACGACGCGGGTTGTCGAAAATATCCAAACGGCATATCAGGTCGGAAAAGGCATGATAGCCCATGTCGAGGCTCTGGCATCAAAAGAAACGGAAATGCCGGATGTCGATGAAGTGGTCGAAACGACGATTTTTGATGACGTCGAACCCTCACCCCCTGCTCTCGCTGCTGAGCCTCCTGCAGAAGTCAGCGATCTTGGCACAGAAGACAGATTGAGCGCCGCACCTCCCCCTCGCCGAATGCGGTTCGAATTTGAAGGATAACCTGATGACGGCCAAGACTGCGCAAATTCCGGAAATAGCCGCCGAAGACCGGACGCGTGCGGATTTCTACAACTTTCTTGGCGTGTTGCTTGCTAGCCCGCCCGAACAGATTCTGTTGAATCAGATCGCAGGACTACGCGGCGACGACTCGGATTTGGGGCTAGCGATTCAAACGATGGCGCGTGTGGCCAAAGTGACCAAACCAGCCGCAGCGGAACGCGAGTTCAACGCCCTGTTTATCGGATTGGGACGTGGGGAGTTGTTGCCCTATGCCAGTTTCTACCTCACCGGCTTTTTGAACGAAAAGCCTCTGGCGCAACTGCGAAACGACATGGTCGCGCGTGGAATCACACGTGCACCGAACGTGTTCGAGCCCGAAGACAACATTGCCTCGCTGATGGAGATGATGGGGGGCATAATAGTGGGGCGCTTTGGTGCGCCCGCGTCATTAGGCGATCAAAAGTTGTTCTGGAGAAAACACATCGCCCCTTGGGCGGTGCATTTCTATTCGGATCTGGAAGCTGCCGAAAACTCGGTCCTCTATGCCTCCGTCGGTACTGCCGGGCGGATATTCATGGAAATCGAGCGTGAAGCGTTCCGAATGACGGCAGCGTGATGCGTTGCCACTCGCCAGCGCCCGAATGGGCGCTACATCGCAAATGGGAAAGGAGGATCCCATGAGCAAGACCAAGGAAACCGGCACATCCCGCCGCGACTTCCTGAAACTGGCCGGAACCGCAGCGCCTGCTGCCGTCGCCGCAGCCAGCCTGAGCGACAAAGCCGAAGCGGCGCATGAGCCCGTGGATGAAACCCGCATTCAGGATACCGCGCACACTCGCGCCTACTTGGACAGCGCCCGGTTCTGAACCGTACGACGTCACCACCCGGTCGACGGTTGCGTGAGGCCCTGACACCGGGTTTTGGGAGTACCAAGCCAGCCATGAATATATGGCGTGCAAGGGAGGAAAAACATGCTTAGGAAAAAGACCAACGGGGTTGCGCGACGCCCCCAGCGGACAAGTATCCTGTCCCAGGTCGGCGAGAAAACCGTCGATCGCCGCGCATTCTTGCGCGGGTCCGGGTTAACGATCGGCGGATTGGCCGCGATCAGCGTAACGGGCGGAACCGTGACGCCAGCCAGCGCCCAGACAGCGGCCAATCAGGCCGTTGAAACCATCAAGTCCGTCTGCACCCACTGTTCGGTCGGATGCACAGTCATTGCCGAAGTGCAAAACGGCGTCTGGGTCGGGCAGGAACCCGGTTGGGACAGCCCGTTCAACTTAGGCGCACACTGTGCCAAGGGGGCGTCGGTTCGCGAGCACGCCCATGGCGAACGCCGCCTGAAATATCCGATGAAAAAAGAAGGCGGAGAGTGGAAACGCATCAGTTGGGAAGAGGCGATTAACGAGATCGGCGACGGCATGATGCAGATCCGTCAGGAAAGCGGGCCTGACAGCGTTTATTGGCTCGGTTCAGCCAAACACAACAATGAACAGGCGTACCTGTTCCGCAAGTTTGCCGCCTATTGGGGCACGAACAACGTGGACCACCAGGCCCGTATCTGTCACTCGACCACGGTTGCAGGTGTGGCAAACACCTGGGGCTATGGCGCGATGACGAACAGCTACAACGACATCCACAACTCCAAGGCCATCTTCATTATCGGCGGCAACCCTGCCGAGGCTCATCCGGTCTCGCTGTTACATGTTTTGCGCGCAAAAGAACAAAATAATGCCCCGCTCATCGTCTGTGACCCGCGGTTCACAAGAACCGCGGCCCATGCCGATGAATACGTGCGCTTTCGTCCGGGGACGGACGTGGCACTGATCTGGGGTATCCTTTGGCACATCTTCGACAATGGATGGGAAGACAAAGAGTTCATCCGCACCCGTGTCTGGGGCATGGATCAAATCCGCACCGAAGTCGCTCAATGGACACCAGAAGAGACCGAGCGTGTGACAGGCGTACCGGGAAGCCAGCTCAAGCGCGTGGCCCGCACCATGGCCAACAACCGTCCCGGCACCGTAATCTGGTGCATGGGCGGCACCCAGCACACCAATGGTAACAACAACACCCGCGCCTATTGCGTGCTTCAATTGGCGCTAGGCAACATGGGCACCACGGGGGGCGGAACCAACATCTTCCGCGGCCACGACAACGTACAGGGTGCAACCGACCTTGGCGTTCTTAGTCATACTCTGCCCGGCTATTATGGCCTAAGCGCCGGGGCGTGGGGCCACTGGACGCGAGTTTGGGGCGAGGATTTGGATTGGCTAAAGGGGCAGTTCGCCACGATCAAGGATAAGGATGGCAAGGATAAGCCGCTGATGAATGAAAGTGGCATTCCAGTATCCCGCTGGATCGATGGTGTTCTGGAAGACCCGGCCAACATGGACCAGGACAACAACGTCCGGGCTATGGTGTTGTGGGGTCATGCGCCCAACTCGCAGACCCGCGGGCCGGAAATGAAAACGGCGATGGAGAAGCTCGATATGCTGGTCGTTATAGACCCGTATCCAACTGTTTCCGCCGTGCTTCATGATCGCACTGACGGCGTCTACCTGTTGCCTGCGTGCACGCAGTTCGAAACCCGGGGCTCGGTCACGGCCTCGAACCGCTCGCTGCAGTGGCGCGACAAGGTGGTGGATCCGTTGTTCGAAAGTCTGCCCGATGAGGTCATCATGGCCAAGTTCGCCAATAAGTTCGGCTGGTCAGATCGTTTGTTCCGAAACATCGAAATGGAGGATGCCGAAACCCCAAACGTCGAAAGCATCACCCGCGAACTCAACTCAGGTCTCTGGACAATCGGATATACTGGGCAGTCGCCGGAACGGCTCAAAAGTCACATGGCCAACCAGCACACGTTTGACAAAACCACGTTGCAGGCTGTGGGCGGACCGAACGATGGCGAATACTACGGCCTGCCGTGGCCTTGCTGGGGTACAGCCGAGATGGGGCACCCCGGAACGCCTAACCTTTACGACATGTCCAAACCGGTCGCCGAAGGCGGCCTGTGCTTCCGCGCACGGTTCGGGGTCGAGCGGGATGGTGACAACCTGTTGGCTGACGGCGTCTCAAACCCAGGTGCTGAAATTCAGGATGGCTATCCGGAATTCACCATGCAAATGCTAATGGATCTGGGATGGGACGGCGATCTGACGGCCGAGGAACGTACGGCCATCGACGCGGTTGCAGGCCCGGAAACCAACTGGAAAACCGATCTTTCCGGCGGTATCCAGAGGGTAGCAATCAAGCATGGCTGTGCTCCTTTCGGCAACGCTAAAGCCCGCGCGGTCGTTTGGACTTTCCCGGACCCGATCCCGATCCATCGCGAGCCGCTTTATACACCGCGGCGTGATTTGGTGGCGGATTACCCGACCTACGAAGACCGGCATGCGTATCGCTTGCCTACCCTCTACGCCTCGATTCAGAAGAACGATTTTTCAAAGGATTACCCGATAATCCTCACGTCAGGTCGACTGGTCGAGTATGAGGGTGGTGGCGAGGAAAGCCGGTCAAACCCATGGTTGGCCGAACTGCAGCAGGACATGTTCGTCGAGATCAACCCGCGCGACGCCAACAACCTTGGCATTCGTGACGGCAGTCAGGTCTGGGTCGAAAGTCCTGAGGGAGGCAAGGTCAGGGTTATGGCGATGCTAACCGAAAGGGTCGGTGCCGGCGTGGCCTTTATGCCATTCCACTTCGGTGGGCATTTCCAGGGCGAAGACCTTCGTCACAAATACCCGGCCGGGGCAGACCCTTATGTGTTGGGTGAAAGCTCAAACACGGCGCAGACCTACGGTTATGACTCAGTGACCCAGATGCAGGAGACCAAGTGTACTCTCTGCAAGATCTCGGCAGCGTAAGGAGGACGATTTATGGCTAGAGCAAAGTTTCTCTGCGACGCTGAACGCTGCATTGAATGCAACGCCTGCGTGACCGCGTGCAAGAACGAGCACGAGGTACCCTGGGGCATCAACCGCCGACGGGTGGTAACGATCAATGATGGCAAACCAGGTGAACGCTCGATCTCGGTGGCCTGCATGCACTGCTCGGATGCACCCTGCATGGCGGTCTGCCCGGTAGATTGTTTCTATCAGACCGAAGACGGTGTGGTACTGCATTCAAAGGACCTGTGCATCGGGTGCGGCTATTGTTTCTATGCGTGCCCCTTCGGCGCGCCACAATATCCGCAGGCGGGTAATTTCGGATCACGTGGAAAGATGGACAAATGCACGTTCTGCGCCGGTGGCCCCGAGGAGACGCATTCCAATGCGGAATTCTCGAAATACGGCCGCAACCGTATTGCCGAGGGCAAACTACCCATCTGCGCCGAGATGTGTTCCACCAAGGCCCTGCTGGCAGGTGACGGCGATGTGGTTTCGGCGATTTACCGTGAACGCGTCGTGGCGCGCGGATTCGGCTCGGGCGCTTGGGGATGGGGCACAGCCTATGACCAAAAAGGCGGTTAAACAGCTGGCCTAATAACGAAATAGGTGACCCGCCCTGCGGGTCGCCCCTCCCTCTGAAAAGGGATAGGTATCGCCATGATCCGAATGATTTTTGCAATCATATTCGCGTTTGGAATGGCCGCAGATGTATCTGCGCAAGAAACTGCAACAGGTGAAAACGCGCGTGCCGCAACAGGCGGAGCTTCGACTCTTGAAGATATCCTTGCACGTCAGCGTGGCGAGCAAGTCAGCAACGATTACCGCTCTGGCAATACAGGTCAGGGAAACGTCGAAGCGCTGATCGGCCAATTGGGCACGCGCGGCACTGCGTCGGACAGCGACGTGTTCCGCGCTCTTCGCTATGGATCGGCGGATGTAACAACCTCATCGCGCAGCCCGGCCTCGAGTGTTATCATTCAGGACAGCGGCATGTGGTGGTTGAATTTCCGTACTGGCCCGCTTCGTACCTATGGCACATATCTGTTGGGGGCAATGCTGGGTGTCCTGCTGTTATTCTATTTCGTCCGAGGCAAGATCCGCATCGATGGCGAGAAAACGGGGCGGACTGTCACACGGTTCTCTGGCTTTGAACGCTTCGGTCACTGGTTGTTTGGCGGGTCGTTCCTGATCCTTGGAGCAACCGGTTTGATTACGCTCTACGGACGAGATTTTTTGATTCCGCTTGTCGGGAAAACTGGCTTCGCTTCAATTGCGTTGGCCTGCAAATGGGTTCACAACAATATCGCATGGGCCTTTATGCTGGGGCTGATCATCATCACGCTGAACTGGGTCGCCCACAACATTCCCAACCGCCATGATATAAAATGGCTTGCTGCGGGCGGCGGTTTGTTCACAAAGGGCAGCCATCCCCCGGCAAAGAAGTTCAACGCCGGACAAAAAATCATCTTCTGGACGTGCGTTATTCTTGGCATATCGATTAGCCTATCGGGTTTATCACTGCTTTTCCCATTTGAGTTTCCGATGTTCGCCAAGACGTTTGTCATAGCTAACGCTACCGGACTTCCCGAATATCTTGGGCTGGGCTTACCCGAACAAATGTCCCCGCATAAAGAGATGCAATTTGCTCAGGTATGGCACGAAATGGTCGCCTACGGTTTTCTGGCCATTATCATCGCGCACATCTATCTGGGATCGATTGGAATGGAAGGCGCTTTCGACGCAATGGGTTCGGGTGAAGTTGAGGAACAATGGGCTCGTGAGCACCATTCGCTGTGGCTGGATGAGGTCCGAGAGGCACAAGCCTCCAAAAGCGCGACCTCGCCTGCGGAGTAGATGAGGTCGCTTATCCTTGTATTGAGCCTACTGCCGCTGCCTTTGGCGGCAGAGTTTTTCACGCTCAAAGGACACGGTGGGCCGATCATGGCTATCTCGGTCGCTCCAGATGGTCGCATTGCCACTGCTAGTTTCGACAATTCCGTGGGCATCTGGTCCGGGCGCGCGCCAGAATGGCTCGAGGGCCACAAAGCGGCAGTCAATGCAGTAATCTTCAATGGAACTGCGGTCTACTCGGCGGGTGACGATTTCTCGCTGCGCCGATGGCCTGGTGGTGACGTTGTCGGAAAACACAAGGGTAAGATCGTCGGCATCGCCGCTTCCAAAACGCATGTAGCCACAGCCAGTTGGGACGCTTCCATCGGTATTTGGCCCGTCGACGGCAGTTCGCCGACAACTCTGGGTCCGACAAGTAGCGGCGTGAATGCTGTCACCTTCAGTAACGATGGTCGCCAGTTGTACTCTGCCGGAGCCGATGGCGCCATTCGCCTGTGGGATGTCGAAACCGGTAGGGAACTGCGTCGCATCGTCAAACACGAATTCGGCGTCAATGAATTAGTCCTGAACGAACATGACGGTTGGTTGGCCTATGGGGCAGTCGATGGCGGCACTCGTGTTCTATATCTCGACACAGGAGAAGAACACGATTTCACTCTGGACCGCCGCCCCATTTTGGCCTTGGCGTTGAGCGCCGACAGGCGCCTCATGGCTGTTGGTGATGGCGAAGGCTATATCATGGTGATTGACACAGAAAACTGGGGGATCGTCCATGACTTTCGCGCGACATTGCATGGTCCCGTGTGGGCTCTGGCCTTTTCTCCGGACGGAGAAAACATCCACGCTGGCGGTATTGACGATGTCATGTACAGTTGGCCGTTGTCTGCCCTGGGCGAGTACAGATTGATTGCCGAGAAGGAACGCTCATTTCTGAAGGATCCGGCCGAAATGGACAATGGTGAACGCCAGTTTTTCCGAAAATGCTCCATCTGCCATTCGGTCGTTTCCGATGGGGGTCGCAAGGCCGGGCCGAGTTTGCATGGCCTTTGGGGGCGGCGCGCAGGAAGCCTTCCAGACTATCTGTATTCTGAGATACTAAAAAACTCTGATATCATCTGGACAGAAGAGACCATAAATGCCCTTTTCGATCTTGGGCCGGACCACTACATTCCGGGCTCCAAGATGCCAATGCAGAGGATCACGAGCGCAGACGACCGCGCCGATCTGATTGAGTTTCTGCGCTGGGCCA
Organism: Ruegeria sp. YKSF57; assembly: GCF_059612585.1. NCBI lineage: Bacteria > Pseudomonadati > Pseudomonadota > Alphaproteobacteria > Rhodobacterales > Roseobacteraceae > Ruegeria > Ruegeria sp. YKSF57. The sequence goes on from NZ_JBXWQW010000006.1 coordinate 16,566, forward strand.
CTTCGCAGGAGGAACATTGATGAAAGCGTTTTTGGCCGCTCTCGCCACCATGGTCGCGGTCGCCGCAGCCGCCCCGATGGCGCTGGAGCAATTCGGGTTTTCGGCTTCAAACACCGGTTCCTCGGTTCGTCTCGACTGAATGCCCGAGTTTCTGACCACCCGCGAGTTGGCCGAATTGCTGCGGATCGGCGAGCGCAAAGCCTATGACATGGCCTCATCAGGTGAAATTCCACATGTGCGTGCTATGGGAAAACTGCTGTTTCCCCGCACCGAGATTTTGGCTTGGCTCAACGCGTCACACTCAGGTCCGCAGGTTGCGGAACCTTCATTGCCTCAGATCGTGGCCGGTAGTCATGATCCATTGCTGGACTGGGCGCTGAGGGAAAGCGGGTCAGGACTTGCAACGTATTACGATGGGTCTTTCGATGGGTTGGAACGTCTCAGACGTCGAGGCGCACAGGCCGCAGCGTTGCATATTCACGAAGCCGACGGTTTCAACCTACATACCCTTCATCACAGTATGGGCGAGGCACCTGTAGTTCTGATTGAAATCTCCCGTCGCCAACGCGGATTACTGTTGGCACGCGGCAGCGTTGGCATTACCGGTTTTGAAGACCTGAGGGGTCGTCGGGTGGTGCAGCGCCAACACAACGCTGCCAGCCAGCGCCTGTTCCTGTCGCAACTGGAACAACACGGCCTGAACACGAATGATCTTGCCCTGCCCCAGCACTGTGCCCGCACCGAAGAAGAATTGGCCATTGCGTTGCACGACGGCAAGGCCGAGGCCGGGTTTGGTCTGGGTGCTCTTGCGGGTCTTTATGGGCTGGATTTCGTTCCGACCCACGAGGAACGCTTTGATCTGGCGATTTGGCGGCGGGCCTTTTTCGACCCACCAATGCAAAACCTTATGGGGTTTTTGCGCTCGGACAGGTTCTCAGCACGAGCGGTGGAATTGGGCGGGTATGACCTTTGCGGTCTTGGAACAGTTCACCACAACGGGCAGTCCGGTTAGGAAGCCGCACGGCACCCTACCTATTCCGACACGGCGGTTCGCCTCGGCTCATTTCGCGTTCGGAAAGAACAGTTGCTGTCCGTCAAGCATGTAAGACGCGATAGCCGATTGACCATCGTCGCTAAGCAACCAGTCAATAAACCGTTTCCCGGCTGCAGCTTTGACTCCCGGATGCTTATTTGGATTGACCAGAATAACTCCATACTGGTTGAACAGTCGGGGATCGCCTTCGATCAGTATCTCAAGGTTCCCCTTATTACCAAATGCGATCCATGTGGCGCGGTCGGTCAAAGAATAGGCATCCATTCCGGCTGCTATGTTTAGTGTTGCGCCCATGCCGGACCCTGTTTCGCGATACCAATCCCCCGAGGCCGCACCAACGTCTATTCCTGCGTTCGCCCAATGTCGCAATTCGGCCTTGTGCGTTCCGCTGTCATCCCCTCGCGAAGCGAAAGGGGCTTTAGCCCAGGCAATGGCTCTCAAAGCGGCGACGATATCATTGCCACCTTTAATCCGGGCCGGGTCTTTTTTCGGACCGACAAGCACAAAATCGTTGTACATCACGTCAAAACGTTCAACCCCCCAACCGTCAGAAACGAATTTCTCCTCGGCCTGCCTGGCATGCACCAGCAAGACATCACCGTCGCCATTGGTCGCGTTCTTGATTGCCTGCCCGGTGCCGACCGCAACCACGCGAACTTCGATACCGGTTTCAGCTTCAAATCCCGGCAAGATAAAGTCCAGCAGTCCTGAGTTCTGCGTCGACGTCGTCGATTGCAAGACAATGAAGGCGTCCTCGGCCTGTGCCGATCCGGCAGCCAAAGCAAGTGCAAACGCACTTGCCCGGAACCATGCTCCAAACATGTGTTTCTCCATAATTGAACTACGTCACCAAGCCCCCGGCGAGATAGCAGCGTGCCGCATCGGTTTTCGGGGTATCAAGTATCTGTTTGGCGACACCATGTTCGACAACACGACCGCCTTGCATCATCACGATATCTGCCGCCAGTCGGCGCGCCTGACCAATATCATGCGTCACCATTACGATTCGCACACCGTGTGCCGAAGCGTCCAAAATCATTCGTTCGATCGCTTGGGTTGCAGCTGGGTCCAGAGCGCTCGTGGGCTCATCAAGCAAAAGGATATCCGGGACCGTCGCGAGCGCCCGCAGAATTGCAAGGCGCTGAGCCTCACCACCCGACAATGAACGAGCCGATTGCCGAGCCTTGGCTAGCAAACCGCCTTCGGTCAGCAACTCTGCAATTCTTTGACGTCGCACATTGCGCGGCAATCTTTGGCGCTTCAAAACAAAGTCCAGATTGGCGGCAACCGAACGGCGCAACAATACAGGTTTCTGAAACACCATCGCTTGCCGCGACTTTTGTTCGCTATTGAGTATAGTTCCGTCCTGTATGACCTTTCCAGCGTCTGGAAAAATCAATCCGTGCAAGCATCGTAGCAACAGGCTTTTGCCTGCACCATTCGGGCCAAGAATGAGCGTCGGGCCCGGACCTTCAAGCAGAAGATGAGGCACGTCCAGCAAAATACGGTCGTTGCGTCTGATGCGCAGGCCTCGCGCCTCGAACCCTCTTATCGCTTCCACGCTGAGATCACGCATGGCGCAATCCCTCCCGTTCCGATCTAAGCGTCAGAGCACTGACAAATGCGTTCACGGCAACGGCGGTAGCGATCAAGATCGTGCCCAAGGCCAAGGCAAGCGAAAGATTGCCCTTTGATGTCTCCAGAGCGATTGTGGTGGTCATTACCCGAGTGACGTGGTTGATGTTGCCGCCTACGATTATGACGGCACCAACTTCGGCAATTGCGCGCCCGAAACCGGCCAACAACGCCGTCGCCAGCGCCAAGCGAGCGTCCCACAGGAGGACCGGGACCGAGGCAAGGCGCGAGACCCCTAGGGAAAGCAGTTGTTCGGCATATTCCTCGGCCAGCGTTTCCACAACCTGACGGGTCAAGGCGGCGACAATGGGTGTCACAAGCACCACTTGCGCGATGATCATCGCCGTTGGTGTATAAAGCAATTGTAGTACACCAAACGGTCCCGAACGCGACAACATCAGATAAACCAGTAGCCCGACAACAACTGGTGGTAGGCCCATTAAGGCATTAATCAGAACGATCACAGCACGTCGTCCGGGAAAACGACCAACGGCCAAAGCCGCCCCCAAAGGCATGCCGATGAGCGCGGAAATCAGCACAGCCATTATTGAGACACGTAATGACAACAGAACAATCGCCCATAGCTCGGCATTGCCCTGAAATATCAGGGTTATGGCCACCTGCAGTTCTGCCGCAAAATTATGCACTATTTTCCGTCACACCAAGATAATGCCTAAATCACCGAGATTTACAAAACAACTTAACGCGGCGACGGTAAATCTCCAGCACCAAAACCGACAAGATACCAAAAAAACGCGGCCCCTCTAGGGGCCGCGTCGGTTGCTTGTATACAATTCGAGCAGGAAGGTGGTCGACTTAATTCAAGGCGCCATCAGTGATCTGATGCGTCCAGGCGCCATCCGGCGCCGCAGTGATCACCGGGTCAGAACCACCAGCGAGCAGAGTACTCACCGTGCGTTCATAGTCGGCAGGATCTAGCGCGCCGTTGGACCCGGCGGTCAGCTTGGCGATTTCACCCATCATACGCTTCTGGTGCTTTTCGGTTTGCGCCCCGGTTTCGTCATTGTCGAGCACGATCAATGCGGCCTCGTCAGGATTCTCTTCGGCGTATTTCCAGCCTTTCATCGAGGCACGCACGAAACGAGTCATCTTGTCGACAAATGCCGAGTCGCCCAAATTTTCCTCAAGGACATAAAGCCCGTCTTCAAGCGTCGCAACGCCCTGATCTTCGTATTTGAACGTCACCAGTTCCTCGGGGCTGACACCAGCATCAATCACTTGCCAGTACTCATTGTAGGTCATCGTGCTGATGCAATCCGCCTGACGCTGCAAGAGCGGATCCACGTTGAAACCTTGTTTGAGTACTTCGACGCCACTGTCACCCTTGCCGCTTGTATCGATGCCCAACTGACTCATCCAGCTCATGAACGGGAACTCGTTGCCAAAGAACCAGACACCTAACGTGCGGTTCTTGAGGTCATCAGGCGAGGCTATGCCCGCATCCTTCCAACAGGTCAACATCATACCGGAGCTTTTGAACGGCTGCGCGATATTGACAAGTGGCAGGCCTTTTTCACGTGCAGCCAGCGCTGCGGGCATCCATTCGACCGTAACATCTGCACCGCCCCCAGCGATCACTTGCGTCGGAGCGATGTCCGGACCACCAGGTAATATGGTGACTTCCAGACCTTCTTCATCGTAAAACCCCTTGTCCTTGGCCACATAATAGCCCGCGAACTGGGCCTGGGTAACCCATTTCAACTGCAACGTAACTTCATCGGCCGCCAAAGCGCCTGAGGCAGCAAAGCCCAGGGATAGGGCCAACCCTGTGATCGTTTTTCTCATGTCTTACTCTCCTTGTTGATTTCAATGTCCTCTTTCAGAGGATCTGCTGTTCCTGTAGTTCATCTTCTGCGCTGCGAAGGATGCCAAAAGGTAACCGTCCGCTCAATCAACACCACGATACTGTAAAAAGCCGTGCCCGCTAGTGCCGCAACCGCGATCTCGGCCCAAACGAGGTCGATGGACAGGCTTCCGACACCCGTTGATATGCGAAATCCCATGCCCCGGGTCGGCGAACCGAAGTACTCTGCTACTATTGCCCCGATCAGGGCCAGAGTGGTGGCGATTTTCAATCCGTTGAACACGAATGGCATTGCGGCTGGCAAGCGAAGCTTTAGCAGGGTTTGCCAATATCCGGCCGCATAGGTGCGCATCAAGTCCCGCTGCATCGCATCGGATTCCCGCAATCCCTGCACTGTGTTGACCAATATTGGAAAAAACACCATCACCACCACGACCGCAGCCTTCGATTGCCAATCGAATCCAAACCAACTGACCAGTATTGGGGCAATCCCCACAATTGGCAAGGCGGCAACGAAATTGCCGATGGGCAACAGACCCCGCGTCAAGAACGACGATCTGTCGATGAGAATCGCGGTTGCCAATGCCGCTGCTCCGCCGATGAGAAATCCGGTCATCGCCCCCTTGAACACAGTTTGCTGGAAATCTTCCCACAATGTGGCCGTAGAGGCAGCAAAGGTCTGTGCGACAGCTGACGGCGCTGGCAGAATGACTGGAGAAACCTGCAGCCCCCTCACAATACCTTCCCACAGAATTAGAAGCGTCATCCCAAACAGGACTGGAACGAATATTCGCGCCGAGCGGGTATCGCGCAATTGAGAACGGGCGAGCCAAGAATTCAGCGCCCAAGCACCGAGCCAGAACAACAGGGCGAACATTAGCCAGTTCATGCTTCCATCCCCATCCGCTTGAGCGCTGCCCGCTGCAACACATCCAAAAGCGTCACGAGGATACCTGCCAAAATTGCTGCAGCGAGCAGCGCCGCCCAGATCGCCAGTGGCGTTCCGAATTGATCCCCGATCAGAATGCGCGCCCCCAACCCCGAGATTGCACCAGTCGGCAGTTCCCCTACAATAGTTCCCACAAGAGAAGCCGCGACACCAATCTTGAGAGAAGTAAACAGATACGGAACAGAACTGGGAAGGCGAAGTTTAATAAATGCGTCTAACCCACCGGCATTATAGGTTTTCAACAGATCCAGCTGTGAATGGGCCGGCGCACGCAGCCCTTTTACCATCCCTACAAGAACCGGAAAATAACACAGGTAGGCCGAAATAATCGCCTTGGGAACTCCTCGCCCTTCAATTCCAAGTTGCGAACTAAGCACGATGATCATCGGTGCCAGCGCCACGATAGGAACTGTCTGACTGATGATCGCCCAAGGCATCAAGCTCATATCCACGACGCGGGAATAGACGATAGCCACCGCGCCCAGAATTCCCAGCGTTGTTCCCAGCAAGAAACCCCAAAGCGTCGATTGCAGCGTGATCCCCGCGTGGTAGATCAGTGAACGTTTGGACATCGCTCGGCCTCGCAAGGCCATCTCACCCGTCGTTTTCCACAATTCGCTGCCCACCTGGGCCGGTGTTGGCAGACGCGGACGTTCCAGATCGTAGCCTACGGCGACCAAATGCCGGTTTTGCGTCATCAACCACCATACGGAGACGCTCTGCCGAGCCAAGGACGTTTCGGGCACAACCTGCTCTCCGCCTCGCTCGGCCTGATCCAGCGCGACGCGGATGTTCATCGGCGCCACGGCGAGATACCAAAGCCCGGCAAGCACAGCCAGCACAGTCAGGATAGGCAAGAAATTTCTCATGCAATACACCCCGCAATATCCAAGGCATCAATCATCATAGGCGTGCCCTGCCCTCAAGCCTTCACGCACGCGGTGTGCAACCTCAAGAAACTCCGGAGTATCGCGAATATCCAGCGGACGCTCTTTGGACAGCGGACTTTCTATCACATCGGTAATCCGCCCCGGACGCGGGCTCATCACCACAATCCGGGAACTCAGATATACTGCCTCCGGAATCGAGTGAGTAACAAAGCCAATCGTCTTTCCAGTCTGGCGCCAAAGTTTGAGCAACTGTTCGTTCAGGTGATCACGGACAATTTCGTCCAGCGCACCAAATGGTTCGTCCATCAACAGAATATCCGCATCAAAGGCCAGAGCCCGCGCAATCGAAGCGCGCTGCTGCATCCCGCCAGAAAGCTGCCAAGGATATTTACCACCGAACCCTTTCAGATCAACCAGTTCCAGAACCCGGTCAGCCCGTTCTTCCTGCTCATCACGAGAATATCCCATGATCTCGAGCGGGAGTTTTATGTTCTTTGCGATGGTGCGCCAAGGATAAAGGCCTGCTGCCTGGAAAACGTAGCCATAGGCCCGGTTGCGCCGCGCTTCGTCCGGTGTCAAGTCATTGACGCTGAGGCTGCCGCCCGTGGGTGTTTCCAATGCCGCAACACATCGCAGAAAAGTGGTCTTCCCGCACCCGGAAGGCCCGATGAAGCTGACAAAATCGCCCTTGTTAATAGTGAGACTCACATCCTTGAGCGCGTGGACCGGCCCGTCATTGGTCTGAAAGGTCAAATCCAGATTCTCGGCCTTGATGACTTCTTCCTTCAATTCTTCCCCCGCACGATCTTCCAAGCATTGATAAGTTCGGACACCAATTGGTCCGTGTGTTCTTCCTGTGTCGAATAGCCGATCACTGAAACCCTAATGATTTCGCGCCCCTGCCACTGCCCATGGGTCGGATATACCCGCCCCGCTGACTGCACGATCCGCAACACCTCGCGCGTTTCAGCGTCGCTGTCGCCACAGCGAATGGCCACCTGGTTTGACACCACGTCGTTCATCACCATCAGCCCAGGTTCGGCAACGATCTTTTCGGCGATCCGGTTGGCGAGCGCACAGTGTCGGGAAACCATTTCCCGAACACCGCTCCGACCAAGATGGCGCAAAATGGCGTAGCTGGGCACACCACGTGCTCTGCGAGAAAGCTCGAAAACAGAATCGGTAGGTTCCCAATGTGCGTTGGTTGCTGGCAAATACGCCCCCCGCGCAGACATCGATGCCACCAGTGGCGCACGGTCGCGAACTATGGCAACACCCGCATCAAAAGGCGCATTCAACCATTTGTGCAGATCAACCGCCCAGCTGTCCGCCAACTCCACCCCCGCAAGGCGCGACGCTAGCCCTGGCACGGCTGCAAGCCACAGGCCAAAAGCTCCGTCCACATGAATCCAAGCATTTCGCCCACGGGCCATCGGGATGACTTCGGCAAAAGGATCGAATGCCCCGGTGTTGATCTGTCCCGCCTGGAGAACAACCAGAACAGGCCCAGTCGCTCGACTCAATGCCTTTTGAAATGCCTCCAGTCTAATCCGTCCTTGACCATCTGTAGCCACCCTCAGAACGCGGGACGCACCAAATCCAGCGTATCTGAGCGCTGCGAATGGCGCCGAATGCGCGTCTTCACCAATCAACACAGAAATCTCGGGTGCTCCGAACAACCCGTCCGCCTCGACGTCCCACCCTTCTTGCGCCAGCAACGCATGCCGTGCAGCCATAATGCCTGTGGTGTTTGCGAGCGTCGCCCCGGTGGCTATACCCACTCCACTTTCAGGCGGAAGGTTTAACAGATCGACCACCCAATCACATACGGCACGCTCCATCCCGGTGATCGACGGTGTCTCGACAGAAGAAGCGACATTCTGTCCCCAAGCGGATACCAACATGTCCGCCGCTACGCCAACAGGGTGAGAGCCACCCAGAACAAAGCCGTAAAAATTGGGTGAGCACATCTGGTTTATCCCCGCATCCGCATCTCGGGCCATATGCGCAACGACCGCTTCGGCGGACAGACCTTCCTCGGTCAGCGGCGTCCGAAACCTGGCGACCGCCTCATCTAGACCCAGCGCTGGAGGTACCTGGCGGTCCGGCACGCCCAGGCGGTAGGAAACCGCCTTTTCGGCGGCCAACCGCATTGCCAGTTCGTGATCGGTGCTGAGCCCTGACACTCGGTTCAAACCCCCGTTGCCGGAATACCTGTTCGCTCTATGGGACGCGGTGCGGTCAGCTCCTTCCAGGTGCTCAGGGCCTTGTTCACCGTCGTATTGGCCTCGCGGGCGACAAACTTGCCATGGCCTTCCTGCGTGCGGATTTCGCCGTCATGCACGGCGACCTGCCCGCGTGTCAGGGTAAAACGCGGTAAGCCTTTCACCGAGTGACCTTCGAATACGTTGTAGTCGATCGAAGATTGTTGCGTAGTGGCCTGAATCGTTTTTGTTTTCGCCGGATCCCATACTACCAAATCCGCATCCGCTCCGACCAGAACAGCACCTTTCTTGGGATAGCAATTCAGGATCTTGGCGATATTGGTCGATGTCACGGCCACGAACTCGTTCGGTGTCAGACGCCCTGTGTTAACCCCATGAGTCCAGAGCATCGGCATCCGATCCTCAAGACCACCCGTGCCGTTCGGGATTTTAGTGAAATCACCAACGCCATAACGTTTCTGCTCGGTCGTAAAGGCACAATGATCAGTGGCCACCACCGAGAGCGATCCCGACTGCAATCCGGCCCAAAGGCTGTCTTGGTGTTTCTTGTCGCGGAACGGTGGCGACATGACACGCCGGGCGGCATGATCCCAATCGGGGTGCGTGTATTCGCCTTCGTCCAAAGTAAGGTGCTGGATCAGCGGTTCACCCCAAACGCGCTTGCCCTGCATCCGTGCCCTTCGGATTGCCTCGTGACTTTCCTCGCAAGATGTATGAACCACATAAAGTGGCACGCCCGCCATGTCGGCGATCATGATGGCGCGGTTGGTGGCTTCGCCTTCCACTTGCGGCGGGCGAGAATAAGCATGCGCTTCGGGTCCGGTATTACCTTCGGCCATCAGTTTGGCCTGCAGTTCGGCCACCACGTCACCGTTCTCGGCATGCACCAGCGCGATCCCCCCCAGTTCGGCCAGACGCTGGAACGAAGCGTACATCTCGTCATCATTCACCATCAACGCGCCTTTATACGCCATGAAATGCTTGAAGGTGTTGATGCCGCGTTGTTCAATTACAGTCTTCATGTCGTTGAAAACCTGTTCGCCCCACCAGGTCACCGCCATGTGAAAGGAATAGTCGCAATTGGCACGGGTCGATTTGTTGTCCCATCGCTTCAGCGCGTCCAACAGGCTCTCGCCCGGATTGGGCAACGCAAAATCAACCACCATCGTGGTGCCACCCGCAAGCCCGGCACGGGTCCCGGATTCAAAATCATCCGAGCTGTAGGTGCCCATGAACGGCATTTCCAGATGAGTATGCGGGTCGATCCCGCCGGGCATCACATAACAGCCAGTTGCGTCCAGCTCGTTATCCCCTTTCAGACCCATCCCGATCCCGGTGATCACGCCACCTTCGACCAATACATCCGCCTTGTATGACAAATCCGCGGTGACAACAGTTCCGTTTTTAATAACAGTACTCATTTTGAACTCCCTGATGCGGTCTGCGCCGCTTGCTTCATCTGGCTAAAAATATCCCGGGGGAGTCGCCCAATGGGCGACGGGGGTAACGCCCCCTATTCCACGATCTCCGCCGTCTCCACGACCGCGTGGAACAGCACATCCGCCCCGGCCGCCGCCCAATCCTTGCTGATCTCCTCGGCCTCGTTGTGGCTCAACCCGTCCACGCAGGGGCACATCACCATCGCCGTCGGCGCCACCCGGTTGATCCAGCAGGCGTCATGGCCGGCGCCCGAGATGATGTTGCGGTGCGAATAGCCCAACCGCTCCGCCGCGTTGCGCACCGCCGCGACGCAACCCTCGTCGAACTCCACCGGGTCGAAGCCGCCCACCTTCTCGAAGGCGATCTTTAGCCCCATTTCGTCGGCGATCTTCTGGCTTTCGATGCGCAATCGCCGCTCCATGTCCTCGATCACCACCAGATCGGGCGAACGGAAATCGACCGTAAACACAACCTTGCCCGGTATCACGTTACGCGAATTTGGATAGACATCGATGTGCCCCGCCGCACCCACGGCGTGTGGCGCGTGGGACCAAGCGATCTCATCAACCTTTTCCAACACCCGCGCCATACCGAGCCCCGCATTCTTGCGCATCGGCATCGGGGTCGAGCCGGTATGGGCATCCTTTCCGGTGATCGTTATTTGCGTCCAACTCAGGCCCTGCCCGTGAGTGACAACGCCAATATCCTTGCCCTCGGCTTCAAGGATTGGACCCTGTTCGATGTGCAACTCAAAGAAAGCATGCATCTTGCGCGCGCCGACCTCTTCCTCACCCCGCCAACCGATCCGGTTCAGTTCATCCCCGAATTTCTTGCCCTCGGCATCTTCACGGTCATAAGCCCAGTCCTGCGTGTGCATTCCAGCAAAGACACCAGACGACAGCATCGCAGGCGCATACCGCGTCCCTTCCTCGTTGGTCCAGTTGGTCGCCACGATGGGATGTCTTGTCTTGATCCCGAGATCATTGAGCGTGCGGATAATTTCCAGCCCCCCCAAAACGCCCAGCACACCGTCATATTTTCCACCGGTCGGCTGCGTATCCAGATGCGATCCCACATAGACCGGCAAAGCGTCCGGATCGGTGCCTTCACGATGCGCAAATATGTTGCCCATCTGGTCAAGACCCATGGTGCATCCGGCCTCTTCACACCATTTCTGGAACAAGGCGCGACCTTCGGCATCGTCGTCGGTCAGAGTTTGCCGGTTATTCCCCCCCGCAACACCGGGACCGATCTTAGCCATCTCCATCAGGCTGTCCCACAACCTGTCGCCATTGATCCTGAGATTCTGCGCCGGAGCTGCCATGTTTTCCCCCTGTGTCTTGCTATTTGGCACGCTTTTGATGTCTTGATTTGACCATCTGGTCAAACTCACGCTATCACGGGGCAGACGTCAGTCAAGGAATAGCAACGTATCGCCAAAAAAATACACGATTTTGGCGTGCTTCGGTAAGAAAGACGGGACAACACAAAAGCGATGCCAGACGACCGCGCGCCAACCCGCATCCAGAAAAAGAACCGCGCTGCGATTCTCGAAGCAGCGCTGGAGGTATTCTCGGCTCATGGATTCCGTGGAGCAACCGTGGATCAGATCGCTGTGGAATCAGGGCTGAGCAAACCAAATCTGCTATATTACTACCGGAGCAAGGATGCGATCTACTCGGCGTTGCTCGAACGACTGCTGGATACCTGGCTCGATCCTTTGCGTGCCATAGATCCCAAAGGCAACCCTCTGGACGAACTGTTGTCGTATATCCAGCGAAAACTGGAGATGAGCCGCGACTATCCGCGTGAAAGCCGCCTGTTCGCAAATGAGATCATCCGTGGCGCGCCGCATATTCATGAAGTTCTATCCACCGACCTGAAAGCATTGGTGGATAAAACTGCGGTCTTGATCCAGCACTGGATAGACAAAGGCCACGTGGCTCAGATCAATCCATACCATCTGATCTTTTCGATTTGGTCTCTGACCCAGCACTATGCGGATTTTGACATCCAGATTCGGGCTGTTTTGGGGGGTGAAGACCCGTTCGACGGCGCTTCAGAATTCGTGGACACGCTTTACCGTCGCCTTTTAACACCTAAATGACATCTAACCTTCAGTCGGCAATTCCTGATCTTCGCCTTCACCGACCGCAAGAAGTGTTGTTTCTGGCGTCATCGCCCGAGCTGTCGGCGAGGGTACAAACGCAGCCTTGCCGTCCGCTTCGACGGCGGGGCGTGTAAGAATGCGAGCTGTCGTGAACAGGATCAGCAGCGCGTGGGACAAAGCCGAAGTTATGAACAGGCCCTGACCGCCCAAATATGACATTCCATAACCCGCAACGGCCGGCCCCGCGATTGAGCCAACACCATAGATCATCAAAAGACCACCGCTTACTTGAATGGCCGTCCCTTCGGGCGCGTGATCATTGGCATGAGCGATGATGATCGGATACATCGCATAGATCGCCGCTCCAAACAGTGCAGAGAGAGCCAAGTTGACTTCAACCGTTTCGGGTCGGATAAGAATGAAGAAGAGGTCGGATACGATTGCAACAGCGGCAACCGTTACCAAAACGATGCGGCGATCCATTCGGTCTGACAGCCAACCAATCGGGATCTGGGAAACAGCGCCCGCCATATATGGCAAGCTCGCAAACAGCGCCATCGATGCGACGGCAAGACCAATCCGGTCGGCATAAACTGCCGCCAAAGTTCCGAATGCGCTGTTGGATATGCCCACGAAAAACACGCCGACCACGGCTACTGGCGAGTTGCGCCACAACGCCCTGAGATCAAGTCTTACACTGACCAGTGGCTTTGGCACCGCGCCAGTGGAAATCGCGGTCGGAACGAGGGCAAGGCAGTAGAAAATCGCTGGCAGAACAAAGAACAGAAACCCGCGCGTGTCGCCCAACGTCAGAACCAGTTGCCCCGCGGTCGAAGCTCCGAGGTTAACCATCGTATAGAGACCAAAAATCCTACCTCGCGAGGACGGGTCGGCCCGTTCGCTGAGCCAGCTCTCAACGATCATCGCGGCTCCGGCGAAACAAAAACCCGATATGGCACGAAGCGGTATCCAGGCGTACGGTGACAGGAAAATCAACGATGCAAGAACTGCGATGGCCGCAAAAGCTGCCATGACGCCGAACGACCTGATGTGACCGACATTGCCGACCAGCGGAGGCGTCATCAAGCATCCAGCAACGTATCCCACAGCCCAACCGGTTCCAAGAAGACCTAAAGAAGCAGCACTGAATCCCTCAGCTGTACCCCGTATGGGAAGAATCAAACCGTTCATGCCGCCGGCGAACAACAGCAATGCCGAACCCAGCAGCAATGCACTTACCGGAAACAGTTGCTTGATCATTAGTGAGCCTTTTCAATGCCAAAGCGGGGCAGCAATGCCACCCCGCTTATCATAGCCTTTCTGTCCAATACCAGCCATGGCGTACGACTTGGCGTTACTCCGCCGCCTTGGCCATCGGGTTATTCGGATGCGTGGTCCAGTTGGCGTATTCTGCCTCGACCACCTTGCCAGTGCGTGGATCGGTTTCACCCGCAGCCATCGGCACCATCGAAATGCACCCTTCGACCGGGCATACATCAACGCAGAGGTTGCAAGCCACACATTCTTCGTCCTTCACCTCGAACACCCGGTCTGACGACATCGAAATAGCTTGGTGGCTGGTATCCTCGCAAGCCGCATAGCAACGACCGCATTTGATGCACTGATTCTGATTGATGCTGGCCTTTGCTACGTAATTCAGGTTCAGAAATTGCCAATCGGTGACGTTGGGGACCGCACGTCCAACGATTTCGGAAACGTTGACATATCCCTTTTCATCCATCCACCGCGACAGGCCAGCCGTCAACTCGTCGATGATTTTGAACCCATAGGTCATAGCAGCGGTGCAAACTTGCACCGTGCCGCAGCCGAGGCTCATGAATTCTGCCGCGTCACGCCACGTTGTCACGCCACCAATGCCCGAAATCGGCAACCCGCGCGTGTCGGAATTTCTCGCGATTTCTGACACCATTGACAATGCAATCGGCTTGACCGCTGGCCCACAATAGCCGCCGTGGCTACCCTTGCCGTCAATCGTCGGTTCCGGGCTGAAAGTGTCCAGATTAACACTGGTGATCGAGTTGATCGTATTGATCAGAGACACCGCGTCTGCACCACCGTTTTTCGCCGCAGTGGCTGGCTTTCGGATATCAGTGATGTTCGGCGTCAGCTTAACGATCACCGGCTTATCATAGTATTGCTTGCACCAGCGAGTGACCATTTCGATATATTCGGGCACCTGTCCAACCGCCGAACCCATGCCGCGTTCGCTCATCCCATGGGGACAGCCGAAATTGAGCTCGATCCCGTCAGCCCCGGTTTCGGTCACCTGCGGGAGGATCGCCTTCCATGCCGCTTCTTCACATGGCACCATGATCGAAGCGATCAACGCCCGATCTGGATAGTCCGCCTTGACTCGCGCCATTTCCTCGAGGTTCACCTCAAGCGGGCGGTCGGTGATCAGTTCGATGTTGTTGAGACCCAGCAAACGCCGGTCAGCCCCATAGATGGCGCCATAGCGAGGACCGTTTACATTGACCACCGGCGGGCCTTCGGCCCCCAGGGTCTTCCAGACGACACCACCCCAACCGGCTTCAAAGGCGCGGCGCACATTGTATTCCTTGTCCGTCGGCGGCGCAGAGGCCAGCCAGTACGGATTTGGGCTGGAAATGCCCAGAAAGTTTGTTGTCAGATCGGCCATGGCTTCTCCCTTCCCGGCTCAGCCGGATTTTTTGAATATCATTTCGGTCGGACGTATGCGCCCGGCCTTGAGGTTTTTGACGTAGTTCTGGAACTTTTCGGGTGCCGTCTCGCCCATCATCAGATGAATGCCCAGAGGTGCCGGGCCGGATTCGGCAATCTTTGCAAAGACGTCCTCGAAGAACTGTATCGCGAATTCGGTGCGATCCGTTTCTGTCACCAGTTCAAGACCCGCGGCGCTTGCCGCAGACTTATAAACACCCGGCGCATCCACGAACGAGGTTTCGGCAACAGTGGACCACGGCAGAGGGAAAGCCAGCGGCTCGTCCACGTCTCCGGCCATCACATCGAACAGGGCAAAAGTACCGCCCTTGGCCAGCGCCCGCGACACTTCAGCGAACAGCCCGGCCTTGTCCTTTATGTTCATGCCCACATGCATCATGACAGCCAGATCGAACCCAGCATCCGGCACCGGCATCTCCAAAGCACTGCCCACATGAAAGCTGGTTTTCGAGGAATGCCCGACCATATCGCTGAGCACCTTGGCGGTTTCAACGAATTCCGGTGTCAGATCGACGCCTGTTACTGTCGAGCCATAGCGATCCACGACATAGCGAGAGGTTCCGCCGATACCGCATCCGACATCCAGAACACGGGTCGCATGGGTCGGCGACAACTGCGCAAACAGGTTGTTGGTCGCCAGAACGCCGCCCGTATGGAACTCGTCCCCTGCTTTCAGGTCTGCGACCGTGGCCGCATCCGGATCGATACCGCTGGCCTCAAGCGCCGCGCGAACGCGGTCAGTCAGTGCTCCGGTGGTGTAGTGTTGCGCTACGGCTTGTTCGATCTGGGACATGGGAATACCTCAGCAGCGAAAGGAATGGGGCGAATACCCCATCCTATCACGAAACCAGCGTCTCGTGGATGTCCATCGCAGCATCCCGGCCTTCAGCAACAGCCGTAACGGTGAGGTCTTCACCGCCCGCCGCGCAATCTCCACCCGCCCAGACACCTGCCACGGAAGTGCGGCCCGCACCGCTGACAGCGATCTTGTTGCCGTCCAGCTTCAGCCCTTCCGGCGCACCTTCCAGCGTTTGACCAATGGCCTTGAACACCTGATCGACAGGCAGGCGCACGGTTTCGCCCGTACCAATCAGTTTGCCACCATCATTGACAGTATACTCCAGTTCTATTTCGGTCGCGGTATCACTTCCGTGAACTGACAACGGTTGTACGTTGAACATCAGCTTGACGCCTTTTGAAGCCGCCAGGTCCTGTTCGAACCGGCTGGCTCCCATTGCTGAGCGATCCCGACGATAGGCGATGGTGACATTCTCCGCCCCCAGCAGTTTGGACTGCACTGCGGCGTCCACCGCGGTCATCCCGCCACCTATGACGACCACATTGCGACCAACAGGCAAAGTAGCCAAGTCGCTGATCTGCCGGAGATCCGCTATGAAATCCACCGCATCAAGTACGCCATCCTTATCCGCGCCTTCGACACGCAATGCGTTAACCCCGGCCAAACCGATAGAGAGAAAAACGGCGTCATAGTTTTCGCGCAAGCCATCTATTGTTATGTCCTTACCCAACACGGACCCTGTTTCGATGGTGATGCCACCGATCTTTAGAAGCCAATCCACCTCGGCTTTGGCAAAGTTGTTTGTGGCTTTATACGCGGCAATGCCGAACTCGTTAAGCCCCCCCGATTTTGCACGTGCCTCGTGGATCACCACATCATGGCCCATCATTGCCAGTCGGTGAGCACAGGCCAACCCTGCCGGACCTGCCCCGACAACAACTACGGTTTTGCCTGTCGGTGCGGCACGGCTGAACGGGTGCGTGCCAGAAGCCATCATGCTGTCTGTGGCATACCGCTGCAAACGTCCAATCTCGACCGGTTTGCCTTCGGCAGCCTCCCGAACGCAAACCTCTTCACACAGCGTTTCAGTAGGACAGACGCGGGCACACATCCCGCCAAGAATATTTTGTTCTAAGATAGTCTTGGCTGCCGCCTCGGGTTGTCCCACCTGAATCTGTCGAATGAACAGCGGGATATCGATATCGGTGGGACAGGCCTTGGTGCACGGCGCATCATAACAGAAATAGCAGCGATCTGCCGCCACCGCGGCCTCGTGAGGCGCATAAGGCGGATGCAGATCCGCGAAATTCGAAATCAGCTCTTCGCTGGAAAGCCGTCCGGCTACAATGCCGGGAGCCATCTGGCCCTTTGCCATCGCTCTACTCCCTGTAGATGTGTTTTCTTGACTACAGCTTGCCACATTTGAAATTTTTATCAATTGGTAAAATTTAGAAATCAGTCAAAAAAAGCGAAATCCGGACCATTCGGCCCGGATCTCATGAAACCTGGAACTGTTCGCGCGGTTTGCCAGTTCACACCATATTCGTCAGATGCCCGGACTTGATCCAGACGCGGGCACCCTCTGGCCCGACAATCGCCCGAAACTCGGCACCCGGCGGCAACCGCAGCCAATCCCACTTGCCGAATTTCTCTTCTGATTCTGTGAACATCCCACGGATCACAAACACTTCCAAACCTCCGGCTACGTCAATGCTGACATCTGCTCCCGGCAACCATGTTTCGACGCGGACGTCTTCGTGGATATCTTTGTAGAGAGCGATGTCACTCTCACCGTTGAGCGAACGATGCACTTCCGTGCGGTCTGCTGGATCAAACTGATGAAGCTTGACCAGAATGGTCGCCCCTTCTTGCGCCGAAGGTGTGTGAGAAGTGGTTGGCGGATTACGAACATAGCTGCCAACTGGGAAATCGCCGCTTTCATCCTGAAATAAGCCTTCGAGTACGAGAAACTCTTCCCCACCATCGTGGGTATGCGCAGCAAAAGAGCTCCCAGGCGCGAAACGGACAATCGTTGTGGCCCGCGCAACCTCTTCTCCAATACGGTCCAGCATCTTCCGCTCGACCCCAACCGCCGGAGATTTTACCCATTCGGTTTCCTCAAAATGCACGGCTGCCCGTTTCGTGAAATCGGCATTGATCCTCATGGGCTTTCTCCTGACCTTTTTTCCATCTTTAGATGGTATCTCAAGCGTAAAGTTCCAACATATTTGAAGAGAGAGCGTAGCAAGGCACCTGTTCCTCCAAAATGGTTTTCACCCAACAAGGCACACTCTATAAGCGCTTGGCAGCCGAAGCCAAAACAGGCAGAGATCTTCAATGACACCGAACACGGGCGCAAGCTTCAATATTGTCATCATCGGGCAAAATAACCGCTTGCAATACGAAGCCGTTCTGTTTGCCGCATCGCTGCGTTTGAGTTCCCCCAATTTCAATGGCCGCCTAATCGTCGCCGCACCGCAAATGGGGTCAGAATGGAACAACGACCCCGGCATACGAAATGAGGACATTTTGAATGCACTGGACTACTTGGAGGTCGAATTCTTACCCTTTGAAAGCCGAGTTTTCGGCGAAAGTTACCCCTATGGCAACAAGATCGAAGCCCTTTTGTCATTACCTGAGGGAGAACCGTTTGTATTCTTTGATACCGACACCCTGATCACCGGCGATCTAACCACGGTCCCGTTCGAGTTTGAACGCCCTTCGGCCTCGTTACGGGTCGAAGGAACCTGGCCCAAACCTACACTTTATGGCCCAGGCTTCGACGACATCTGGCGCGCCTTATATCAACGTTTTGGTCTGGATTTTGAAAGCTCTCTCGATCACAGTCAGCCGGTCGATCATTGGCGGCGTTACTTGTACTTCAACGCAGGCTTTTTTTACTATTCCTGCCCAAGAAAGTTCGGACAGCGGTTTCTCGACTATGCCCGCTCCATTCGAGATGACGATATTCCCGAACTTTTAGGGCAAAGCCTTGATCCATGGCTGGATCAGGTTGCGCTGCCCCTGGTGATCCACTCATTCGGCGGTGGGCGTGACGCGTTGCCGCTGGGACTTCTGGATGGGACCGTCAGTTGCCACTATCGCCTGTTTCCCTTGTTGTATGCCCGTGAGAGTGACCATGCCATCGAAGTCGCCGAAGCGGCCACATCTCATAACAAAATCAAAAAAGCACTAAAACCGTATGAACCAATAAAGAAAATGGTGCTTCAAGGCAAAGGCGCCAAAGTACGAGCGATGTTCGACCAACGCAACCTGCCTGTAAGAGAACAGGTCATTCGCAAACGGATCAAGGACAGTGGCCTATGGCTCCGTTGAGCGCTCCTGATTATCCAGCCTATGACACACCAC
The DNA here is from genome assembly GCF_059612585.1 of Ruegeria sp. YKSF57. Lineage (NCBI taxonomy): Bacteria > Pseudomonadati > Pseudomonadota > Alphaproteobacteria > Rhodobacterales > Roseobacteraceae > Ruegeria > Ruegeria sp. YKSF57. The sequence continues at coordinate 35,583 of NZ_JBXWQW010000006.1, forward strand.
CGTTCTTTACATAGGGTTCGTTGTGAAACTGCAAGCTATAGCTTACTGATTCCGCCAAGCATGTTCCAAAGGGAGACCAGATGATGTCCAACGGCCCGACTTATGGCTTTGATACGCTGCAAATTCATGCCGGAGCGCGCCCCGATCCGGCAACCGGCGCAAGGCAGACGCCGATTTATCAGACCACGGCCTACGTGTTCCGCGATGCCGATCACGCTGCAGCGCTTTTTAACCTGCAAGAGGTCGGCTTTATCTATTCGCGCCTGACCAATCCGACCGTCGCGGTTCTGCAAGAACGCATCGCAACACTCGAAGGCGGTGTTGGCGCGGTTTGCTGCTCGTCGGGCCATGCGGCACAGATCATGGCCCTGTTTCCGTTGATGGGACCAGGTTGCAACGTTGTCGCATCGACGCGCCTATATGGCGGAACGGTCACTCAATTCAGCCAGACGATAAAACGGTTCGGTTGGTCGGCCAAATTCGTCGATACCGACGACCTTGACGCGGTGAAAAAGGCAATCGACGAAAACACTCGGGCCGTGTTTTGTGAATCCGTTGCCAATCCCGGAGGCTATGTGACTGACATTCGGTCGCTTGCAGATGTCGCTGATGCAGCCGGCGTTCCGCTAATTGTGGACAATACTTCGGCCACCCCGTACCTCTGCCGCCCGATCGAACAAGGTGCAACGCTTGTTGTGCATTCGACCACGAAATACCTTACCGGCAATGGTACGGTAACTGGTGGCTGTATCGTGGATTCCGGGCAGTTTGATTGGTCCGCCAGTGACAAATTTCCCTCGCTCAACGCGCCCGAACCAGCCTATCATGGGCTGAAGTTTCACGAAACATTCGGTCCCCTCGCTTTCACGTTTCACAGCATCGCTATCGGCCTGCGTGATCTGGGCATGACAATGAACCCACAAGCGGCACACTATACATTGATGGGCATCGAAACACTCTCTCTAAGGATGCAGCGCCACGTGGAAAACGCGATGAAGGTGGCGGCATGGCTCGAAACGGATGAGCGTGTGGACTATGTGACCTATGCTGGCCTGCCCTCTTCCCCTTATCATGATCGGGTCAAAAAATATTACCCCAAGGGAGCGGGAGCTTTGTTCACATTTGCAGTCAAGGGCGGATATGAGGCTTGCGTCAAGCTCGTCAACGCGCTCGAGATTTTCAGTCATGTGGCCAACCTCGGAGATGCACGTTCGCTGATCATTCACTCAGCCTCTACAACACACCGCCAGTTGACAGTAGAGCAACAGGAAGCCGCAGGTGCGGGACCAAACGTTGTACGCCTTTCCATCGGCATCGAAGATGCGGACGACCTGATTGCCGATTTGGATCAGGCGCTGGCAAAGGCGTGTGACTGAACGCTACTGGCGATTGTACCATGACGGAGCAGCGCACTAACAAATTTGGACAACCCATCGGAGAGCCGGTCACGACCGGTTTTCCGCGCCCTCTCCCGCCTCATAGTGCAATGCATGGGCAGTTCTGTTCAGTTCTGCCTTTGGACGTAAACGCGCACGGTCCGGAATTATTCCGGGCCTATGCGCAAGACGCGAACGGGCGGAACTGGACCTATCTGCCCTATGGCCCTTTTGACACCCAGGCGAGTTTTCTGGATTGGATGATCAACTCCTGCTCGGGAGCCGATCCTCTTTTTCATACCGTAACCAATGTCGAGGGAATGCCAGTCGGAATAGCCAGTTATCTACGCATCGAACCCAACCACGGAGCAATTGAAGTCGGGCACATCCATTTCTCGCCCCTGCTTCAGCGCCGTCCCGAGTCGACAGAGGCGATGTATCTGATGATGCGCCGGGTTTTCGATGAACTAGGTTATCGCAGATATGAGTGGAAATGTGATGCTTTGAACGGCCCGTCCTGTCGAGCAGCTGAACGTCTTGGGTTCCGGTATGAGGGTACGTTCCGTCAGGCGACGCATTACAAGGGTCGGAACCGGGATACCGCCTGGTTTGCCATTATCGATAAGGACTGGCCGCGCATCCGGCGCACCTTTCAAACCTGGCTTGACCCCGGAAATTTTGATGCCGCGGGCCAACAGAAATCAGCGCTATTGGCCCGCGAGAGTTGAAAGCGGACTATTCCGCGATCTCAAATACCATCGACACGGAAGTTTCCACCGTTATCTCACCGGCGGCGATTGGAAGTCCGCCAGAATCGGCCATCGACATCTCAGCCATACGCATCATTGGTCGACCGCCTCCACCGTGATCGTTGATGGCAACGACTTTGCCGAGCGAAATACCCGCCGCATCAGCCAACTGTTTCGCCTTGTCCATTGCGTCAGCAACCGCTTTGACGCGCGCATCAGCCTCCAACGGCTTTGGATCCTGCATTCCAAAGCTCAACCCGTCAAAATCATTTGCACCGTCGCGAATGACCGCATCAAGTATGCCTCCCAAACGATCAAGATCGCGAATCCGAACGACAACCCGATTCGACGCGACAAAGCCAGTTATTCTGGGCTCCTGATCATTCTGGCCATGACGCCCAGCCCAAACCGGGGACAGAGATAGATCACGTGTTTGGATGTCACGCTCCTCGATCTCTAGTTCCAAGAGCCTGTTCAGAATCGCAGTCACGGCATCTGATGTCGCACGCATTGCCGCGGCAGCTTCGGTGTTCTGGTTGGTAACGCCTAACGTGATAGTCGCCATATCTGGCGCTGCCTCAGCTGTTCCGGTTCCGTTGACCGTGATACGGCCTTCATCTGCGCGCGCCAATCCTGCAGCTGTTGCCAACAAAACTGCAATAAGAAAAACCAATATCCTCAAAACACTTTCTCCTGTTGTTTCAGTCATAAAGATGGGTGCGCGGGGCTTTGCCGGACAAGGGGAGATTTGGTGTTTTTCTTTCCCTCGGCGACATCCTGCTCTAATCTCGGCACGTGGACACGATACCGTCTGCACATGATCTGAGGTTTACGGTATTTCCAGAGCATGAAACCCGCATTTGCTTTGCTGTTGTCGGTCGACAAGATCACGTTGCTGCACCGAGCCGATCAGGGCTGGTTGCGGGTCGGGGATGTATTCGCCAGCGATCCCGACCTCACCGCTGTTCTGGCAACTCTATTGGAGAAGGCCACGTTGCTCGAACTGGACACACGCTGCAAGGTGGTGCTTCCCGACGATCAGATCAGATATCTGACGATTGATACCGGTTCGGCCTCCGTTGACGAAAGACAGGTCCTGATTGAATCGGAACTTGAATCCGCGACTCCGTATCGGCTGAACGATCTGGTCTTTGACGCTGCAGAAGAGGGAACGGTTACGCATGTCGCCGCAGTCGCCAAAGTCACACTGAGCGAGGCAGAGGCATTTGCCAGAAAGCACCAGTTTCAACCAGTCAGCTACGTTGCATTGCCCAAACCAGATATGTTCCCACATGAACCGTTCTTTGGAGCAGCTTTGGGATTTGACGAACCGATCGAGCCAGACGACGATCGAATCGAAATAGTCGGGGAAGCCTCTATTCCGCAATTTGAAATTTCTTCGGATGCACTTTCCCAGAACCGAGAAATCTCTGTTCCTTTAGTCCAAGGCCCCGTCGGACCGGCAACAGGGCGACAAGACACCGTAGGATTCACATCGTGCCGACGCCCAAATCTACCCGAAGTCGAACAGGAAAACACAGGAAACAGCGCCGAGCCAACTCCAACAAAACCCGTAGAAAAACCGCACACTACTAAACTGCAGCGACCGCACCAACCTACAATACATCCGATCGCCGACTCGGCACCAGCTGCGGTATTTCAGGCGCCAATCGTGCCGAAATCACCGCCGAATGAGGCGGAGAGATTGACAATCTTCGGCGCAAGAAACTCAGGGCGCAAAAATCGTCTTTTAGCGATTACGGCCATTGCCGCATCAATGTTTGTCGTCACAGGTTTGGCGGGTTGGCTTGTAGTTGGGACCAGCACTGGTCCCGATCCCGTTCCTGACCTCCAGAACCCGCCATTAGAAGTATCCGAGCGGATCAACCCTGCCGATCCCGATGAAGGGCCACATGTGGTTGTCGATCAGGGCATTCCCGAAACGGCGGGAACGCCGGTGTTATCCGTCACAGACAGCGCAGTTCTCGACGCTTTGCGGGTCGAACCCCAGTCAGTTGATGTGGTTGACGTCAATCCAGAAGTAGAAGACTCACTTTATGCAGAGAGTGGTGTCTGGAGTGACGATCCGTTACCGCCTTTGGATCCTGAGATCGACACGTCCCTTAATGATCTTTACGTGGCCTCAATCGATACCGCCGACCTGTCGCAAGATGCCATCGCTTTACCTGATGCAGATTCGTTTAATACCGACTATCCTCTTGGTCAGGTAAGCCTCCCAGGCACGGCTGGAGCGAAATTTGAACTAGACTCTCGAGGGCTGGTGACTGCAACGCCCGAAGGAACGCTCAATCCGGATGGGGTGATAATCTATTTGGGACGGCCCTCGACCGTACCGCCGCCGCCACCCGAACGGACTGAATCCAAACCGGAAATAGATGAAACCCTAGTTCGCCTTGGCGGGTTCAAGCCGAAGCTGCGCCCCGATACACTTGTAGAGAATAGTGAACGCCAGCAACTTGGTGGGCGCTCGGTCGAAGAATTGGCCGGGCTGCGCCCCAAATTACGCCCTGAATCCCTCCAGACCGATCCGACGATTGACAACGCACCAACAGCTCTTGCTGTTGTTGTCGCTTTGAAACCAAAGGTCCGCCCGAAAGGTCTGGCACCTGTAACGGCCTCAGTGTCCGCGGCAACAAACAGCACACTTGGAGCGTCAGGCGGTCAGGACAGTTCTGCATCTTCCGACGAAGCAGGCAGTTTTGCAGCAATATCCGTTACGCCGAAAATCCCTTCAACAGCATCAGTTGCCCGTCAGGCAACGCTAGACAATGCGCTCAACCTTCGGCGTCTCAACTTGATCGGCGTATATGGAACCCCGGCCAACCGTCGAGCTTTGATCCGACTGCCGAGCGGGCGGTACAAAAAGGTCAAAGTCGGCGACCGGATCGACGGCGGGAAGATCGTCGCCATTGGCGACAGCGAATTACACTATCAAAAAAACGGCCGAAAAGTAACGCTGGACATGCCTAAAGGCTGAGTTCCCGTCTTTCTCTTGTAGAATCCCCTTGATGCTGCCTATCGAAACCTTGTCTCGCAGAACTCGCACCGAGGTGCAGACAATGGGGAAGTGGCTGTCGTGTTCTGGAAGTTCTGCGCGACCATTCCGTTTGTTTGACTGATCACGTTGGTACTGCAGACGTCATAAAATAGCCCATGGCTCCGTCGCAAAAAAACGCCACGCGAGGGAGCGCGACGCTTTTCTTTTTCGGGCCTGTTTTTCCAGCCCGCGTCCCATATCTGTCTATTCCGCAGCGTGAATCTCACCAGTTTCGATCTGCTCGCGCTCAATTGACTCGAAAAGCGCCTTGAAGTTGCCCTCACCAAATCCGTCATCGCCTTTTCGCTGGATGAACTCAAAGAAGATTGGGCCAATTACGGTTTTCGAGAAAATCTGAAGCAGAATTTTGGTCTCACCGCCGTCAATCACGCCTTCCCCATCGATCAGGATACCATGTTTCATCATTCGATCCTTGGGTTCGCCATGACCCGTGACACGTTCATAGGACATGTCATAATAGGCCTCGTTCGGGCCGGGCATGAATTTCAAACCCTTGGCCGCGATTGCGTCTGTCGAATCGTATATATCATCAGTACCCACCGCGATGTGCTGGATCCCTTCACCCTTGTACTTCTTCAGATAGGCCACGATCTGGCCCGTTTCGCCGCGGTCTTCATTGATCGGGATGCGGATGCGGCCACATGGCGATGTCAGTGCGCGACTGAACAACCCGGTAAACTTGCCTTGAATGTCAAAGAAACGGATTTCCTTGAAGTTGAACAGATCGCCATAGAACTTGAACCACTTGTCCATGTTGCCCTTGAAGACATTGTGAGTCAGGTGATCGAGGTAATAGAACCCGTCGCCACGCGGTTTGGATTGCTTGAGCCACTCGAACTCTGCGTTGTAGGGTGAAGTATCGTAGTATTGGTCGATGAAATATATCAGAGAGCCACCAATGCCCTTGATGGCGGGTACATTCATTGTTTTGTCGGCGGCATCATACGGCTCGGCACCTTTCGAGACTGCATGCTCATAGGCGTCCCGCGCATCCGCAACACGCCAAGCCATCGCCGGGGCGCATGGGCCGTGTTCCTCGACGAATTTTGCAGCAAAGCTGTTCACATCGGCATTCAGGATATACGTCACGTCGCCTTGCTGCCAGAGTTCGACCAAGGGCTTGTTCTTGTGGCGGGCTACCAGTTCAAACCCCATCTTGGAAAACAAATCACGCAGTTCCTGCGGTTCGGGATGAGCGAATTCGACAAACTCGAACCCATCCGTGCCAGCGGGGTTATCAGCGCTGATAACAGACTTGGGGGCATTGTGTGGAAAGGGGCCCATGCGGCTTCTCCATGTTAGGACGGGTTCAATTTAGCTGATTCGAGAATACGCCTTTCTAGATGCTAGTTTTGCGCAATTTTTAGCTTACCCAGATGTTTACACGCGCGTTTCGCGCACTATCATTCAGAAAAAAGAGAAAATGACGCACATGCTGGATTCTATAGACTCGAAACTTCTGGCAGCACTGCAAAAGAACGCTCACCTAACCTCACATCAGTTGGGAGAGATGTTGAATTTGTCGCCTAGCCAGGCAGGTCGCCGCCGACAAAGGCTTGAAGCAGAAGGATACATCACCAACTATGCGGCCAAACTGGATCCCTTGAAACTAGGCCTGCATGTTCAGGGCTTTATTCAGGTGCACCTTGGTACTCACGGTCCTGACCAGTCCGCCGGATTCGCCCGCATGGTCCATTCGCGACCAGAGATCACCAGTGCCTGGACGATGACCGGAGAAGCGGATTATCTCCTACACGTCTATTGCGACGATCTTCCTGCTCTCAATCGGTTGCTTCACGAGGTAATCCTGCCCCATCCTGCAGTTGCGCGGGTACAAAGCCAGATCGTTATGGACCAATTGAAACGGGACGCTCCCCTGCCTATTTGAACGCCGGAAAGGGCACCAATGGAAAATTTCCTCTACCAGGCTTCGATTTATCTGGCGGCGGCGGTAATAGCGGTACCGCTTTCGGCACGTCTGGGATTGGGATCGGTACTGGGCTATCTGGCCGCCGGCATTGTCATTGGACCGATTCTGGGGTTGGTCGGCGCAGAAACAGCCAGCCTCCAGCACGTTGCCGAGTTCGGTGTCGTCATGATGCTGTTCCTGATCGGCTTGGAGCTTGAACCCAAAGCACTTTGGGATATGCGCGACAAGCTTCTGGGGCTTGGCGGGCTCCAGGTCGGGGTATCTTCGCTTGCGATCATGGTGGTAGCTATGATTGCCGGACATTCGTGGTCGATCGCCTTGGCCGTCGGGCTGACGCTGTCCTTGTCGTCGACGGCCATCGTGCTGCAGACCCTTTCGGAAAAGGGACTGATGCAAACCAATGGCGGGCGGGCGACATTTTCCGTGTTGCTCACGCAAGACATCGCGGTCATTCCCATCCTCGCCTTCCTTCCATTGCTCGCCATCAGCCCTGGTGCACGGATACAAAACGACGGTTCCATCAGCCGCGGAGGTAGTGATAGCGGCCATCATCAGGCCCTTTCACTGGTAGACGGCTTGCCGGGCTGGGCAGTGACCTTGGTAACGATTGGAGCGATTGTATTTGTTGTTCTCGCTGGCGTCTATCTAACCCGACCCTTGTTTCGCTTCATTCACTCCACGCGGCTGCGCGAAATGTATACGGCCCTGGCGTTAATGATCGTGGTAGGCATTTCTTTCCTGATGACGTTGGTTGGGCTGTCTCCTGCACTCGGTTCATTTCTTGCTGGCGTGGTTCTGGCCAGTTCTGAATTCCGCCATGAAATGGAAAGTGACCTTGAACCCTTCAAAGGCCTGCTGCTGGGGCTGTTCTTCATTACTGTCGGCGCAGGGATCGACATCGCCTATTTCTTCCGCGATCCGTTGGACCTGATCGGGCTGGCGTTACTGGTAATACTGGCCAAAGGTATCATTCTCTACGTCGTAGGTCGTGCATTCAAACTCAAAGGGCGGGATCGCTGGCTTTTCACCCTTGGATTGGCCCAAGCAGGTGAATTCGGTTTCGTTCTGCTGGCGTTTTCCACCAAACAAAACGTCATTCCGCCAGACTTGTCGCAAAAGCTTCTGATGGTCATTGCCCTGACTATGCTGATCACACCGCTTTTGTTTATTGTCTACGACATCCTGTCTCGAAACATGCGGGACAAAATCCCGACACCCGAACCAGACAAGATCGACGAAGCAGGCCCGGTAATTATAGCAGGCATTGGGCGGTTCGGGCAGATCGTTAATCGGTTGGTACAAGCCAGTGGTTTCAAGACCATCGTTTTGGATCACAATATTGAAACGATCCAGTTGATGCGTCGCTTCGGAGTCAAAGGCTTTCTAGGAGACCCGACCCGACCGGAACTGCTACGTGCAGCCGGGCTCGCAAAAGCACAGGTTCTGGTGGCAGCCATGGATGATCCGAAGATGGTGACGCGTCTTGTGACATACGCCCGCAGACAGCGACCTGACCTGCACATTATCGCCCGTGCCCGTGACCGCAATCACGTCTACGAACTCTATCAGGCCGGGGCTGACGACATCGTTCGCGAAATGTTCGACGGGGCATTGCGCGCAGGACGCTATGTTCTAGAGAATGTCGGCCTCAGTGAGTACGAGGCCGCGCAGGCTGAAAAGACATTCTATCGCCACGACCGCAACACGATCCGGGATTTGGCGGATCTGTGGGTACCCGGCATGCCGACCGCCGAGAACAAGAAATACATCGAACGGGCTCAGCTTCTAGAGAAAGACCTCGAAACCGCGCTTTTGGAACTAGCTGAGGAACATGCCAAGAAAACTGCTTGATCGTCACCCGACGGGTCAATGCTAATGCGGCCCGCCCTAGACAGACAGGCGGTTCAACCGTCCGATACACCTGCTTCGGCAAAAGTCGCCATACCTGAATGGCATGCGACAGCGCTTTTCAGAATGTGTATGGCCAGCGCCGCGCCCGACCCCTCGCCCAATCGAAGACCAAGGGACAACAGCGGCTCCTTGTTCAGGTGTGCCAAAACTGCGCCGTGTGCGCCCTCGGCGCTCTGGTGCCCGGCAACGGTATGATTCAGCGCACCAGGTACCGTGTATTCCAGGCACGCCGCGGCCGCCGAACAGATAAAACCGTCCAGGATGACGGGAATGCGCAACACCCGCGCGGCAGCGATTGCACCAGCCATCGCCGCGATTTCGCGTCCACCTAGCCTACGCAAGATTTCGATGCCATCCCCGCTGTCACCATGCAGGGCAACACCTTCGGCCACGACGCGTGTTTTATTAGCAAGTCCAGCATCATCGACACCGGTGCCGCGCCCGGTCCAGTCTACAGCTTCTCCACCAAACAAGGCACAAGCAATAGCAGCCGCTGGTGTCGTGTTTCCGATCCCCATTTCACCTACAACCAGAAGATCCGAATTCGGACTGACCGCATGCCAGCCGGTCCGCAGCGCCATCAAAAGGTCGTCTTCAGACATCGCGGACGCCTTGGTAAAATCTTCAGTCGGCCGATCCAGTTCAAGCGCACAGACATCCAACTTTGCGCCCGCTGCCTTTGCCAACTGATTGATCGCAGCGCCACCATGCTGGAAATTCAAAACCATTTGCTCGGTCACTTCCGGTGGAAATGCCGACACCCCTTGCACCGTAACACCGTGGTTTCCTGCAAATACGATGACCTGTGGCGCTTCGATTACTGGCCGTGCATTCCCTCGCCAACCAGCATACCAGATGGCCAGTTCTTCCAGCCGCCCAAGCGCCCCCGGCGGTTTCGTCAACTGCCCATTGCGTTCTTCCGCCCCTTTGACCGCTTCGATATCTGGACCAGGCGCATCGGAGAGAAATGCACGAAATGAATTCAAATCGGAGAGTTCGGGCAGCATGGAAAGCCTCGTTGCATCGGAGTGGTGCTGCGTGTTTAACCACTGCATCCGTTGCCGCAACACCCCGAAAGGCCTGGATGTGACAAAAAACGACACGAAAGCTTTTTTGCTGTGGGATGTTGTCCTTGCACTCGTCCTGCTGACACGCCTGCCGATTCCAATGCTCCCTGACTGGGTGCTTGCTCGTCAGAAGCGAGCCGCATGGGCATTTCCAGTTGTGGGCCTGGTTCTGGGGGCGCTGGCCTGCACTGTCGGCCAGATCGCAGTCGCCATCGGGCTTTCATCGTGGGTGAGCGGCGGTTTGGTTGTTGCGGTCCTGATCCTCTGCGCGGGCGCGATGCACGAGGACGGCTTGGCTGATACCGCAGACGGGTTATGGGGCGGTTTTTCCCCAGAAAGACGGTTGGAGATCATGAAGGACAGCCATATCGGCACCTATGGGGTCCTGGCGCTGATCCTGTCCCAGTTTCTCCGGATCTCGGCTGTTGCCGCACTCATAGCCGCAGGAGCCTTGTGGTCGCTTCTCGCGGCGGCAATCTGGTCGCGGGCCTTGATGCCAATCTCAATGGGAGTTTTGCCCAATGCTCGAATTTCTGGTCTCAGCCATCAGGTTGGACGACCCTCAAAAGCCACTTGGATAGCTGGTCTGGGAGTTGCGCTAGTTTTTTGCTTTGTCCTGGGTGGTACTGCATTCCTGCTCCCTGCACTCTGCGCAAGCGCCACGGCATTTGCACTCGCAGTGATCGCCAAATCAAAAATCGGCGGGCAGACGGGTGATATACTCGGGGCTACGCAGGCACTCAGCGAAATCGCTTTTCTTTTGGCACTGGCGGCGCAAACCTGACTAAAGACACATGATCAGGGCATTACCGCAACCACAAAAAAAGACCGCCCGAAACGGGGCGGCCTTTGTCTTATCATGGCTATGTTACGCAGCGCGCGAAGTCAGGACATCATCCACCTGCTTGGCAGCCGACATCTCATCCCCGCCGGATACAGCGGCGACCTCACGAGTTAACCGTTCCAGTGCAGCTTCATAAAGCTGACGCTCTGAATAGCTTTGCTCGCGCTGGTCATCAGTTCGGTGAAGGTCGCGAACCACTTCGGCGATCGAGATCAGATCTCCCGAGTTGATCTTTTGCTCATATTCTTGCGCGCGACGAGACCACATGGCGCGTTTGACCTTGGCTTTACCCTTCAGTGTCTTCATTGCCTGACTAATCACATCGGGTGAACTGAGCGATCGCAGGCCGGACTCGGTTGCCTTGTTGGTCGGCACACGGAGGGTCATTTTGTCCTTTTCAAAGGAAATCACGAACAGCTCGAGTGTGAACCCGGCGACTTCCTGCTCTTCGATCGACATGATCTGTCCAACGCCATGCGCCGGATACACAACATACTCGTTCGGGCGGAATTCGAGCTTCTTCGACTTTGTCATTCACATTTTTCCTTGGTTGGAGACCGACATGCAGACGACGAAAACAGCCATTCGGGGCATTGGTTCAGCCCCGGCTGGCGGTGTCCATGTCACTAATTTACAACTCCAAAGCATACACACTTACGGAGCACATCCCGATCTCTGTCATCTTGTGACACCAACCATACCATAAAAATCCGACCACTGGAAGTTGACCCAGCGTAATACGCAGGGAAGCACTTTGTTTTCAAGGATCCGACAATGGTACTCTTGTATCACTTCATGACGATCAACGCCGAATCACTCAACCACCTTCGCCCGGCGTTTCGGAGAAATACTTCTCCATTTTGCCTTCTTCTCCGTCACGTTCCTCGGCATCTGGCAGCGGATCCTTCTTGGTCACAATTACCGGCCACTGCTCGGCATATTTGCGGTTGAACTCGACCCACTGCTCCATCCCCGGTTCGGTGTCAGGACGAATTGCGTCGGCAGGGCATTCCGGCTCACACACTCCACAGTCGATGCATTCATCGGGGTGAATGACCAGCGTGTTTTCACCTTCATAGAAACAATCCACAGGGCAGACTTCGACGCAGTCGGTATATTTGCAGCCAATACAGTTTTCGGTGACAACATAGGTCATGGTCGGAATCCCGTTTACACTTTGGCGACTAGCTAAAACAGACTTGCCCGCTCTTCAAGGGAAGATCACCCCTCATCAGGTCGAGAAAGATCAAGCTTGCGTCGATCCTTCTTAGTTGGGCGTCCTTTTCCTTCGAATTTCGGATTTGCCTGAGGTTCGTCCCACTTTTCCGACAAATCCTCGTACAACGTTTGTGCCTCAGGCGCTGGACCACGCCTTGTACCCAAGGCCGCAATACGAACGACGCGAATATCCCGGCCCTGGGCGAAGGTGAGAACATCGCCAAGTCCAACGCCATAGGCAGGTTTTAGTACCCGGCTTCCATTTACGCGGACGTGGCCGCAGCCAACCAACTTGGCAGCCAGACTGCGCGTCTTGAAAAAACGCGCATGCCAAAGCCATTTGTCGATACGAAGCTTGGCCTGAGCCTCGCCCATATCTGGTCAGTTACCTTCCTTGAGCGCCATCAGCGCAGCAAAGGGGTTGTCCGGATCGATGGCTTTTTCTTTTTTCGGAGGACGGGAAGAGAAGGTCTTGGCACCCTGCAGAGGTTTGCCGCCTTTTTTTCCTTGCGGCTTCCCTCGTCCATCCTGAGGCTTTCCGCGTGGTTTGCCTTTGCCCTGACCCGTGCGCTGCTCCCGGCGTGGCCCGCGGTTGGTTTGACGCTGGCGACCCCACACAAACGTATAAAAAACCTCATTCTCGGGCTCACCCTCAGTCGGAAGGGCGGCTACTGTCTCAGTGACCTCTGCGACCTCTGTTATTTCCGAAGGTTCAGAGTTCTCTGCCTCTACGGCCGCGCTTTCTTGCTCTTCTGCAGCCTCCGCCTGATCTGGCGCTTCCGTCGTCGTAGCAGGCTCTGAAACGGTCTCCGTTGCAGCTGGCTTGATCTTGGGGCGCTCGCCGCGCTCGGCACTATAGCCCAGCCCCTTCATCAACTCGGCAAACTGATCCAATGTCATACCAGTGATCGAAAGCATATCGGCTTTGGCTTCGAACCCGCCCCGGCTGTCCTCGGAACGCAGCATATCCGCCAGACGCTCCAGCATGTCGATGCGAATCGAACGTTCGCCTGCTACGCGATAACCGCACACGGTGTCGTAGCCATCTGGTGCATCAATTGCAGTAGGAACAGTCACCAAACCAGGCGGCGGCGCCTCGGGGAATTCCTGCAAACCTTCTGCTAGTGACCACAAAACCAGCCTCAACCGCGTCGGGGCGGGTTTCAGCAACAACGGCATAAAGATGGTGAATTGTCCGAAGCGGATACCATGTTTGCGAAGTGCGCCGCGCGCGTCCTGGTCCAGATCCTTGACCTCTTGCGCAACCTGAGCACGCGGGAGAATCCCAAAGGCTTCGACCATTCGGAACGCAAACCCGCGTGCTAGCCCGGTCAACTCCTCATCCCGCGACAAGGTCAAAAGCGGTTCAAAAAGCGCAGAAATTTTTCGGTCAATGAAATGCTGCAAACGGCGTTGTACCTTTTGCTGCACATCCGGGCCTGCAGCCTCATCCACAAACACTTCAACCTGCGGTTTGAGCGGTTCGGCACCCGAGACAAGTTTGCCTACGGCGTACTCGCCCCACATAAGGCCACCCTGTTCGGTGAAATCAATCTCAGTATCGGGAGAATTGTAGAAGCGGTCGGCGCGTAGATGGAATTGCGGTGCCAGAGCCTGCAAAGACGCCGATTTCAGTGCCTTCGCTTCGGCCCCTTGTGCGCTTTTGTCCGGGCTGAACCGGAAGCCTTCCAAACGACCAACGAATTCTCCTTCGACGGTCACTTCACCCTTGTCATTAACCTCGGCCAAAAGGGCCTCCTTCTGCTTGAGCCGGCGCAACAACACGGAAGTGCGCCGATCCACAAATCTTTGTGTCAAACGTTCGTGAAGAGCGTCTGACACCCTGTCTTCTACAGCGCGCGTTTCGGCGCGCCAATGCGATTCGTCACGAACCCAGCCATTCCGCTGGGCGACGTATGTCCATGTGCGAATATATGCCAGTCGTCTGGAAAGTGCATCTATGTCGCCGTCAGTTCTGTCAATACGGCGGATTTGCCGCGCCATGAAGTCCTCATGAATGGCGCCGTGCTCGTGCAGATTGCCGTAGATAACCTCTAAAAGGGTGGCATGTTCAGCATGGCTGATGCCTCGAAAGTCCGGAATGCGGCATACATCCCACAACAACCGAACCGAAGAGCCATCGCTGGCGCGCGCAGCTACCTCAGTCACTTGGGAAAGAGATTTCAACACGTTAAGATCATCGGCAGGCCGTGCCTTGATCAGATGGTCGCTGTCCGGAGCAACCTCAAGAGAGGTGATTAAAGTGTCAATCGAGCCGAACCGCAGAGCCTCGTTTCGCCAGTTCAGCTTTTTGAGAGGCGCAAAGCGGCTTTCCATTATTGCCAGGGCCACACCTTCTTCCATCTGTGGCGCCTCGCCTGTAACGCCAAATGTACCGTCTGACATTCCGCGCCCTGCCCGGCCGGCAATCTGTGCCAACTCATTCGGTGCCAAGGGTCTCATTCGCCTTCCGTCAAACTTGCTTAGCGCCGAGAAAGCTACGTGATTCACATCCAGATTCAGCCCCATGCCAATGGCATCTGTCGCCACCAGATAGTCAACCTCGCCATTTTGGTAGAGCGCTACCTGTGCGTTGCGGGTGCGCGGGCTAAGGGCCCCCATCACCACGGCTGCGCCACCTTTCTGTCGGCGCAGCAATTCAGCAATGGCATAGACATTCTCAACCGAGAAACCGACAATCGCACTGCGCGGCGGCATCCGGCTGATCTTTTTGGAACCTGAATATATCAGTTGCGACATACGTTCGCGGCGCACGAACTGTGTTTGCGGGACAAGTGCGGTGATCGGGCCGCGCATGGTGTCGGACCCCAGAAACAGCGTCTCGTGTGTACCCCGTGCGCGAAGCAACCGATCTGTAAACACATGCCCTCGCTCAGGATCCGCACAAAGTTGGATTTCATCCACTGCGACGAAGTCCGCTCCCATTCCTTCCGGCATCGCCTCTACTGTGCAGACCCAATACTGAGCACGCGGCGGCACGATCCTTTCTTCGCCCGTCACTAGCGCCACAACCGATGGCCCGCGAATCGCAACGATCTTGTCAAAAACCTCACGCGCCAATAGACGCAGCGGCAGACCAATCACCCCGGTGCGATGCCCCAGCATCCGTTCAATGGCATAGTGTGTTTTGCCTGTGTTGGTCGGGCCCAGAACAGCCACGATTCGGGTTGACCCGTTCACCTATGCCCCCTGCCCCGCATCCAGGGCGATCTAGAGTGATTTGCCCGCCACCTGGGGCTTCAACCGATTCACGGCTTTGGTTACTTCCTCGTGGCTGGGATGTATAGCCAACGCACGCGAATAGATGTCGAAGGCTTTTTCTGGCTGGTTCAAGGCCTCAAAGATCAACCCCAAACCGAAAATCGCGTCATAGTGATTGGGATTAAGCGCCAGCGCCCGCTCGAGATCTGACAGCGCCAAACCGTATCGCTGCAACCCAAAAAACGCGGATGCGCGAGCATGCCAACCTTCGGCAAAATCGGGCGCGTGATCTGTTAGGGCAGTCAAATGTTCAATAGCGGTCTCAATATCACCGATTTCCAACGCTTCGCGACCTCTTTCAAGCAGGAAATCGGCCGAAGCAGACCCTGACTTGGCCCAAAGCGCCTGCAACTGGCGATCAATATGAATCGACTGCACCGGATCGGCCAGCAACAACTCGCCCAGCAACTTGGCTTCATCGCTTGAATCCGAGTCCTGCGCCACGCTCATTCCGGAAAACGTGACTATGAACGCGATTGCCGCGACGATAGGTTTGAGATTGGGATATTCAAAGCTCATAACAAGAGTCACTGTAGCGTGGCGTCAGAGTAAGTCCAATCACGGCGCCGTATCAATATGAGGAAAAAATGAACGACGTATTAGAGAAGGCCGCGGCCGCACTGAACGACAAACTGGCGGGCGGCGCTTTCGGTGCTTCAGCAAAGTTTTCTATTGCAGAAATGGGTTCGATCGTTCTGGACACTGACGGAGCGCGCGTCAGCGACGAAGATGCCGACGTGACCCTAAGTGCCGATGCCGACACATTCGAACAGATTCTCAGCGGTGAACTGAACCCGACAGGCGCATTCATGTCAGGCAAGCTGACAATTGACGGCGATATGGGTGTCGCGATGCAACTGGCATCGGTTCTAGCCTGATGACCCTGTCGCCGGCCCCCTATTTTTCCGACGTGGCCGGCGAACCAGCTGGCGGGTACGCCCATTGGGTTCAGACGTCTGACGGCATCCGTATCCGCGTAGGCCTCTGGCGGCCTGACGAGGTTCCGCACGGAACTGTACTGATCTTACCGGGTCGCACCGAATACATAGAGAAATACGCAGACGCCGCGCGTGAATTCGTCAGACGCGGATTTGCCTGCCTTGCCGTGGACTGGCGTGGACAGGGGTTGGCGCAAAGACTGCTTAGCGACCCACGCATCGGGCATGTAGGTCATTTTTCGGACTACCAAAAAGACCTGTCGGCTGTCCTTGATCTGGCTTTAGAACTGGCATTGCCCAGACCCTGGTATCTGGTTGGCCACTCGATGGGCGGCGCCATCGGACTGCGCGCGGTCATGGAGAGCGACAGCTTTTCAGCCTGCGCCTTTACCGGGCCGATGTGGGGGATTTTCTTTACCCCGATTATGAAACCACTCAGTTGGGTGACGGCTTATTGGGGACCAAAATTCGGCTTGGGGCATAAAACGCCGCCTACGACGTCGCTGGAGAGTTATGTCGTGACACAGCCGTTTGAAGGTAATGTACTAACGCGCGATCCGGATATGTATCAGATGATGAAGGACCAGTTGGCAGCCCATCCGGAACTGGCGCTTGGGGCACCGTCTACGCTTTGGCTGCGCGAGGCGTTGACCGAGTGCGACTATCTGATGGCACAACCCGCGCCGGACCTTCCTTGCGTTACTTTTCTCGGCAGTCATGAACAAATCGTTGACCGGAAAGCCATCCGGGCGCGGATGGCGAATTGGCCTAAGGGTACTTTGGTTGAGATTCCAGGCGGTGAACACGAGGTACTTATGGAATCCCCCGAAGTCAGAGGTCCGGTGTTCGATAAGATCGCCTCAGTGTTCCAATACGAAAACTCAATTGAAGGGCTGACGCGCCCCAATATGCCTCGCTTGTGATCTTCTGTCGTCACGCTTAGATGTGTGCAACGCAGTTTCATGAGGTGTTCAATGCTCAACCTTCCCTTTCCTTTACAAGATGCCAATGCCAACGGAGGAACAAAGGATCTTGGCGATTTGCCGGAATGGGACCTGACGGACCTCTACACGTCGAAGGATGCCCCCGAACTGGCACGGGATCTGAACTGGCTGGAAAAAGAATGCCCATCCTTTGCTGCAGATTATGAAAACAAGTTAGCAGGTTTGGATGCCGATCAACTGCTACTCTGCGTCCAACGAAACGAAAAAATCAGTTCTATCGCCGGGCGGATCATGTCGTTTGCCGGCTTGCGGTACTATCAACTTACCACCGATGCTGAACGCGCGAAATTTCTGTCAGATTGCCAGGAACAGATCACCGTCTTCACAACGCCGCTGGTCTTTTTCACGCTGGAGCTGAATCGGATCGAAGAAAAGACGCTTAAGGAGCATTTCTCGGCCAATGCAGAGCTAGCGCGCTATGAACCCGTCTTTCGCCGTATTCGCGCGATGAAACCGTATCAGTTGTCGGATGAACTGGAAAAATTCCTGCATGATCTCGGCGCGGTCGGTGATGCGTGGGAGAAGCTGTTCGACGAAACCATTGCCGGGCTGACCTTTTCCGTCGATGGCGAGAGCCTGAACATTGAAGGCACTCTGAACCTGCTCACCGAGCAGGACCGCACCAAACGCGAGGTTGCGGCACGAGAACTGGCTAGTGTCTTCGCAGACAACATCAAGACCTTCGCCCGTGTTCACAACACCCAGGCAAAGGAAAAAGAGATCATAGATCGCTGGCGCAAGATGCCGACGGCGCAAACAGGCAGGCACCTGTCAAACGACGTGGAATCCGAGGTAGTCGAAGCCCTGCGCAAAGCGGTGGTTGCCGCCTATCCCAAGCTCAGCCACCGGTACTATGAGCTAAAACGTAAATGGCTGGGTCTGGACAAGATGCAGGTCTGGGACCGCAACGCTCCGCTTCCGATGGAGGACACGCGTGTCGTCAACTGGGCCGAGGCTGAAAAAACCGTAATGGAGGCATATAACGCCTTCGACCCACGCATGGGCGAAATCGCATCCCCATTCTTTTCAAAAGGTTGGATCGACGCCGCCGTCAAACCCGGTAAGGCCCCCGGCGCGTTCGCCCATCCGACCGTGACCGAGGTGCATCCTTATGTGATGCTCAACTACTTGGGCAAGCCTCGCGATGTGATGACATTGGCCCACGAGTTGGGGCATGGCGTGCATCAGGTTCTGGCTGCCGGACAAGGCGAAATGTTGTCATCGACTCCGCTGACACTGGCCGAAACCGCCAGCGTATTCGGAGAGATGTTGACCTTCCGCAAGATGCTCGAAAAGGCTGGAACCAACGAGCAACGCAAGGTTCTGTTGGCCGGCAAGGTTGAGGATATGATCAACACTGTCGTCCGACAGATCGCATTCTACGACTTCGAGTGCAAACTGCATGAGGCGCGCCGTGGAGGCGAGCTCACACCAGACGACATCAATGCACTATGGATGAGCGTGCAGGCAGAGAGCCTTGGCCCCGCATTCGAGTTCATGGACGGGTATGAAACTTTCTGGGCCTATATCCCGCATTTTGTGCACTCGCCCTTCTACGTCTACGCTTATGCATTTGGCGATGGTCTGGTGAACGCGCTCTACACGGTTTACGCCGAGGGCAAATCCGGCTTTGAAGACCTCTATTTCGATATGCTGAAAGCGGGTGGATCGAAGCACCATAAGGAGTTGCTGGCTCCTTTCGGCCTTGATGCAAGCGATCCCAAATTCTGGGACAAGGGCCTGAACATGATATCGGGCTTCATTGACGAGTTGGAGGCGATGGAAGAGTGAACAAACAAGGGCGTTGGGCTGCGCTGAGGACGCGTCTGCGCCCTGCCCTGGTTCGTATCCGCCGCAATGTGCCGCGTGGCTTGAGGATTGTCGTGGGTTTTCTACTCATTCTTGGAGGAGTTTTGGGTTTCCTGCCTGTGCTCGGATTCTGGATGATCCCGCTGGGTATTATGGTCGCGGCGATGGATGTCGATCTCTTTCGCCGCTGGCGACGACGCAGAAACCACCGTTAACTCATTTCAGCTGGCTGTCTTTGGATCCTCGGCGGTTGATGCCACCGCGGGCCTTGAATGCGCTGTCCCTCTCTTGCTGACAATCTATACACAGCTTTACTCCAGGCTGGGCTGCTCGACGTTGTTCAGAAATTGGCTCTTCGCATTCAGCGCAATGTGTCAGGCTCTTGCCTACAGGACGTTTA
This sequence comes from Ruegeria sp. YKSF57, assembly GCF_059612585.1. NCBI lineage: Bacteria > Pseudomonadati > Pseudomonadota > Alphaproteobacteria > Rhodobacterales > Roseobacteraceae > Ruegeria > Ruegeria sp. YKSF57. The sequence goes on from NZ_JBXWQW010000006.1 coordinate 55,190, forward strand.
TGCGCTTGCATTCGCGCCAGTTCGTCGTTGATCGACGCCTCTATCTGTTCGCTCACCGCGCCGTCGCGCGCCCATCCACCTGCCATATCGCTCCTCCCTTGCGTCATTCATGCTTACAGGCTTTCAAGGCCGTTTCAAGCTGGTGACGAAACCGACGCCAAGTCAGGCTTTATTTGCGGTGACACCCAGTTACTGTGAAGTGTCAGTGACGGAGGGCAGTGATGCGCAGATTTCTGAAATTGCTTGGCGGTCTGTTCATCATAGTTGTTGTGTCCAGCTTCATTGTTTTTTTCGGGTTTCTTCCAGCCTATGTTGAAGACACACGTAACAGCGTGATCGACCACGCGCCTTATCCGGTTTCCGACGCGGGCGCTACGTTGCATGAGACGCTGATCGTTGGGGATCTGCATGCCGATCCCCTGCTCTGGAGCCGAGATCTAAACAAAGCCGGCACTCGCGGGCAAGTAGACGTTCCGCGACTAGCCGAAGGGAACGTTGCACTGCAAGTCTTTACCGCAGTTACCAAATCACCCGCCGGCCAGAACTATGACAGCAACTCATCAGATGCTTTCGACAACATCACCTTACTCGCTATCGCTCAAATGTGGCCGCTGCGGACCTGGGCCAGCTTGAAAGAGCGCGCAATCTATCAAGCCGAGAAATTACATAAGTTCGAAGCTGAATCTGATGGCCGCCTGAAGATCATCAAGTCAACCGCAGATCTGGACGCGGTTTTGAACGCCCGCGCCAACGGGGAAATGGTTATCGGAGGCGTATTGGGGATAGAAGGCGCTCATCCCCTAGAGGGCGATCTCGCCAATCTTGATGCAATCTATGATGCCGGGCATCGGGTGTTTGGCCTTCAACACTTTTTCGACAATGACTTGGGCGGCTCTTTGCATGGGAAGTCGAATTCCGGATTGACCGACTTTGGCCGTGCGGTGGTTGCGGAGTTGGCGCGGAGGCCAGTGCTAATCGATCTGGCCCACTCCAGCCCACAAGTCGCACGAGAGGTTTTGGCCATGACGGACATTCCCGTGATTGTCAGTCATGGCGGACTGCATGGGCACTGCGCGGTTAAACGTAACTTTCCCGACGAATTGATGCAGCAGATTGCAGCCACTGATGGCGTCATCGGAATGGGTTATTGGGCCGAAGTGACCTGTGGTGATAACTCTCCCGCCGGGATAGCAGAGATGATACGGGTCGCTGTGGCAACTGTGGGTGAAGACCACGTGTCGCTGGGATCGGATTTTGACGGATCGGTCGAAACGGCATTCGACACATCCGAACTCGCAGCGCTGACGTCTGCACTTTTGGACGAAGGGTTGACGGTACCTCAGATCCGCAAGGTTATGGGCGAAAACATGCTACGTGTTTTGCGCACAAGGTTGCGTTGAACATTGGAGTCGGCAGCACCTTCAAAATTCCCCCACCAAGTCTTAAACCTGTTGGGGGTACGGAGTCACCAGCGCCCAATCAGATACCGTTGAGCATGCCCTTTTCACGGGCAAGTTCGCGCATTTTCTTTTGCAGTTTTTCAAAAGCCCGCACTTCAATCTGGCGAATGCGCTCTCGGCTTACATTGTATTGCGTGCTCAGATCCTCCAGGGTCACCGGCTGATCCATCAGGCGGCGCTGGGTGAGGATGTCTTTTTCACGGTCGTTCAGAACATCAAGGGCCGCAGCCAGAAGTTCGCGCCGCGCCTCCAACTCGTCACGCGCCTCATAATCTCCGGCCTGATCCGCATCTTCATCTTCCAACCAGTCCTGCCACTGCATGGCGCTGTCGCCTTCGGTGCCGACAGTTGCGTTTAGTGATGCATCCCCGCCTGACATGCGGCGGTTCATGCTGATCACGTCTTCTTCAGACACTCCAAGATCGTTTGCAATCTGCGCGACATTTTCCGGGCGTAGGTCGCCCTCCTCCAACGCACCGATACGGGCCTTGGCCTTGCGAAGGTTGAAGAACAGCTTCTTCTGCGCTGAAGTCGTGCCAAGCTTGACCAGCGACCAGGAGCGCAGAATGTACTCCTGGATCGATGCGCGGATCCACCACATCGCATAGGTCGCCAGACGGAAACCCTTCTCAGGATCAAACCGCTTTACGGCTTGCATGAGACCGACGTTGGCCTCGGAAATCACCTCGGCCTGTGGTAAGCCATAACCACGGTATCCCATTGCGATCTTGGCCGCCAAACGCAGGTGGGACGTCACCATCTTGTGAGCGGCCTCAGCATCCTGCTCTTCGACCCAACGCTTGGCCAGCATGTATTCTTCTTCCGGTTCAAGTAGAGGAAACTTGCGGATTTCCTGCATATAGCGGTTCAGGCCGCCTTCCGGCGTCGGGGCTGGCAGATTTGCATAATTCGCCATGTCCGTGTCCCTCCAGACTTCAATGTTTAGTCATTTAACATAGGATATGGGTCGTGAATACTTCCCTTTCAAGGGGCGGGTTAACAGTCTGTTCTTAAACTTTCATTAAGGAAAGATAAGTTTCCGAGGATCACAGTGATTTGCGCATTATGACAATGGTTCGCGCAACTCGGAAATTAATGTCTTCATGTCCTTAGGTACTGGCGATTCAAACCGCAGAGCTTTGCCTGTTACCGGATGTTCGAACCCCAGAACAGCCGCATGCAGTGCCTGACGCGGGAAATTCCGAACTGCTTCGACAGCTTCGCATGCAAACGACTGTTCCGGCAACTTTCTCTTACCCCCATAAACGGGATCGCCAACCAGCCCATGCCCCGCATGGGCCATGTGCACGCGAATCTGGTGCGTCCGACCTGTCTCAAGCCAGCATTCGACCAGCGCCAGAACCGGGGGAGCACCGAATACCTCGACCACCCTAACCCGGGTCACCGCGTGACGACCGCCATGAAACAGAACCGCCTGTTTCTGCCTGTCAGTCTTGTGACGTGCCAATTGCGTGGTCAGACGCAAAATGTTGCCCGGCTCGAAGCTTGCTCCTTTGACGCCCCGCAGACGCGGATCACTTCTGTCAGGAACACCATAACAAACCGCCCGGTAATAGCGTTCCACGCTGTGCGCCTCGAACTGGGCCGCCAACCCGTGATGTGCAGCGTCCGATTTTGCCACAACGAGTAACCCGCTTGTATCCTTGTCGATCCGATGGACGATACCTGGGCGCTTGACACCGCCAACCCCAGACAACTTGTCGCCACAATGATGCAGCAGAGCATTTACTAGCGTCCCGCCAGGCGATCCTGGCGCCGGGTGAACAACCATTCCAGCGGGCTTGTTGATGACGACTAGATCTTTGTCTTCATAAACGACGTCCAACGGAATATTTTCCGGGCCTATGTGGCTGTCTTTGGCATCTTCGATCACTATAGAGATACGACTTCCTTCAGCTACACGTGCCTTGGCATCCAAAATAGCAGCACCATCGACCGAAACCGCCCCGCTTTCGATCAGACGGGCAAGACGGGTACGCGACAGGTTGGCCTGGTCTGGCACATCCCGCGAAAGCGCCTTATCAAGGCGGGGTGGCGGAGACGCCGCAATTTCGAACTCAATCAGGCGGGTACCCATGACTGTCCCTTCCGAACCGCAAGAACCGCTGGAAACGCCACAACTTAAACTCTTGAGGCGTATGGTCATGTTACTGACGGCGGTAATGATTGGCGGGGTTGTATTGACATTTGCGCTGATTGTCATCCGTTTGTCCGATCGCACCCCTAATTTGCCGGACGAGGTCGAATTACCCGGCGGCGCTCGCGCTCAGGCCGTGACCATCGGGAACAACTGGTATGCGGTGGTGACGGATGACAACCGGATCATGATCTTTGACAAAACGACAGGCAATCTGAGACAGCAAATCGAGGTCGAATGAAACCGCAATAGCTTGTGCGTCGATACCCTATAATCGAGAGATGGTACCGCCTCCCTGGCTTGAACAGGGGACCTCTGGATCCACAATCCAGCGCTCTAACCAACTGAGCTAAGGCGGCACTTGTGAGGGGCGATGTACCCAACGCGTCCCGGGATTGCAAGAGGGTTATAGCTGAATTCTCCAGCTTTGTTCGATCAAGTCGACCCCAAATGAACGCACAGATTTGCAGGCTTCTAGCTGCCAGCCAAAGGCCGCATAAAGCCCACAGGCCGCACGGTGGCTTTCATGCGTCCAAAGCACCATTTCGCTGTATCCGGCCTCGCGGGCGAACCCCATGCAGGTACCAAGTAGACGTTTGCCTAACCCTTTTCCGCGCGCTTCAGGAACCAAAAGGAAAAGGCGCAACTTTGCCACGGCATCACCGGCAGAGACACAAAAAACGCTTCCTAGTCGTTGCCCATCGACTTCAGCGATCCACCCCTTTTCACGATTGGGATCGTTGCAAGCGATGAACTCCTCAAGGATGCTTGCGACCAACGGCGCAAATGTATCGTCAAATCCTTCTTCACGAGCATAGAGCGTTCCGTGGCGTTCCACCAACCACGGAGCATCTTCGGGGCGAAATCTGCGAAGCGACACATCTGACATGCCTCATAAGACCGCAAAGGGCGCTTGATTCTCAACCCGCTGCGGGCTAGCACGAATACTCAATTCCGGAGGCCGTCATGGGCATCAATACCGAACGCGACATCGAAGCGAATTTGCAGATCGGGCCGACCGATCAAGGCATGGTGCGCCTGTTCATCGAGGCGGGCGACCTTGAGGTTCCGATGGACTTCGATCCGGAAGAAGCCGAAGAAATCGCAGAAGAAATCCGCGCGGCGGCGCAAGCGGCAAGAAGCGTTAAAAGCTGAACAGCTACAGCTTCGGATCTCGCAGAGCGCGCAACCGTCGAGCTGCGTCCATTGCAAACTTCTGGATCATTTTTTTGCGACGTGGGGGCGCAACCTTTTCTTCCGGAGCCATTCGGATGATTTCGGCATCATAGGCATCCGCGATGATCAGTCCCGTATCCCGGGGCAGCATTTCGGTTGGGAACTCGATATCGACGGCCCAAAAAAAACGATCGCACCATTCCAAATAACCGTGCCATTTCGAATCTGCCTGATAGTCGGCCCGACTGGACTTGCACTCGATCACCCAAAGCTCTCCCTTGGGGCCTAACCCCATCACGTCAACACGGAGCCCACGTGCAGGAACAAATTCTTCAACAGAAACAAAACCATGAGTCGATAAGTGTCGCGCCACACCGCGCGCAAGTCTCTGGCCTGGTTGTAAATCGAGAGTCATGCTGCAAGGGTGAACAATAAGTGAACAAAAAGCAAGTCCGAGTGAGCTTGGAAAATCTTAGCGCCTACCCTCTTGTGCAATCTCACTGCAAAGCCTACTTAGGCTGTCGGCGGGTTCTACCCTTCTCGTGTCAGGCAGTATTCCGGTGGCCTTAACCATTTCCGAGGGGGCTGGCTCTGTTCAGGTCCTGGCCTGATTACCTGGCACCCACCTGTACATGCAGGTCCTCGGGAATCAACGCCCCACGGTTGTCTGGTGGTCCCGCCACTTTTCCATTTCCGTAAATAATTCAGCGCCTTTCGCTTGCCTTTTGCTTCACAAAGGCGGGTTTCAAACCTGAAGCAATCGGCGTACCGCCCCGAGGTTTGTCAGGTTTCTCGGCCATACTCATGATCTTCCAGGCAAACTGAACACCAGCAAAAACAACGCCATTCATGAACCAGATCATACCCAAGGCCATCGGTCCAACTTCTGATCCAAGGATCAGGCCGCGCAAGTTAGCCACATTCAGAGCCAGGAGCACGCCAACGAAGATCGCCGACAAGATGAAACCAATAAGAACCTGTGTGATATAGAGACGGACGAGTTTCGGCATGCTGTGTCTCCTTGCACCATGACATTCAATCTAGCGCATATGAAGCCAAGGTAAAGCGCGCACCTGCATGTCAGAAAGACTCTGGCTTGGCTTCTCGTGCCATATGATCCAGCACAGCGTTCACGAATTTAGGTTCCTTGCCATCCGGGAAGAAGGCCCGAGCAATTTCCACGAACTCGTTGATAACGACCTTTGGTGGTGTATGGCTTTGTGTGAGTTCCGCTCCTGCAGCGCGGAAGGCTGCCCGCAGCGTCGGGTCGATCCGCGAAATCGGCCATTTGGCTACGAGCGCCCGGTCAGTCATCTGGTCGATTGCAGCCTGATAGTTCACTGCGTCATCCACCAGTCTGCTGAACAACGAGACATCACCCGCAATCATCTCGTCGCCCTCATAGATAGCTCCGAAACGGTGGTCCAGAAATTCACGCACCACTTGTTCGGTGGTTTGACCGGATTGCTCCATCTGGAATAACGCCTGCACGGCATAAAGTCGTGCCGCGGACTTCATCATGCGTTTCCTGCTGCCCGGTTTGGGCGCTTCTTTGGTATTCATGCCGTCGAGGGTCCGTTGCTGTCGCCCGCCACAAGGTTGGACTCGGACGGCGGCTTGAACCCGACGCCCTTCTTCGAAGCGCCCCATTTACGGCTGAGCGCGATCAGATGCAAGGCCGCAGCCGCAGCCCCTCCCCCTTTGTTCATTTGTTTGGTGTCTGCGCGCACAATGGCCTGTTCGCGGTTCTCAACCGTCAGTATGCCATTACCAATACAAAGCCCCTGCAACCCCATCAGCTGAAGCGCACGGCTGCTGTCATTGCATACTGTGTCGTAATGCGTGGTTTCCCCCCGGATCACGCAACCCAGCGCGACATAGCCATCAAAGTTACGCTGGCGATCGGCCATGGCGATAGCCGTCGGCACTTCCAAAGCCCCTGGAACCTCCGCGACTTCCCAAGTCCCTTTCGCCGCTTCGATCTCTGCCCTTGCACCCGCAATAAGATCGTCAGCGATATCCTTGTAGTAGGGTGCCACAACGATGAGAAGTTTGACCGGATCGTCGAATTCCGCGCGCGGCAACGTATAGTGGGTTTCATGTCCGGCCATTTCAGTCATCCTTTAGGATGGGGCGGGTGCCGACAATGGAAAGACCAAAGGCATCCAGACCCAGATATTTTGTTTGTGGAGAGTCGGTTAGCAGGATTAGTTCGTGAACACCCATCTTCGACAGTATCTGTGCGCCCAGACCGGTTTGTTTAATCGTGCGCGGACCTTCGTCCTCGGTCGCATAGAGAGAATTTCGAGGTTGCCGAAACAAGCAAACGACTCCGCGTCCTTCCGCCGCGATCTTTTCCATGGCGCGGGGCAGTTCTTTGACTGATTTCACACCTATCCCAAGAACGTCAGACGCCTCATGCAACGCGTGGGTCCGGGTCAGTACAGGTCCCGGAGTCGAGATGTCTCCCTTGACCATTACCACGTGCTCAATACCATGAGTCTGGTCCGTGAATAACCGCAATTCCCACTCGCCACCATATTCCGATTGCACCAACTCGCGCGAGGTCTCGACCACCAGATTGTCATTGCGCGCGCGATAGGCAATCAGATCATTGATGGTGCCAATTTTCATTTCGTGCTGTTTCGCGAACTCAACCAAATCCGGCAAGCGTGCCATCGTGCCGTCTGGCTTCATTATTTCGCAAATGACGCCGGAAGGGTTCAGACCAGCAAGTCGGGATATGTCCACCGCTGCTTCGGTATGGCCCGCTCGCACCAACACGCCACCCCGCTTGGCGCGCAATGGAAAGATGTGGCCCGGCGTCGCCAGATGCGCCATCGTGTTCAGTTCGTTGATCGCTGTCGCTACAGTCAGTGCTCGGTCACTTGCTGAAATACCCGTGCTGACGCCTTCGCGGGCCTCAATCGAAACGGTGAAAGCGGTTTCGTGCCGGGATGAATTGTTGACTGCCATCATCGGCAACCCCAGCCGGTCAATCCGCTCGGCAGTCATCGGCAAACAAATCAACCCGCGCCCATGGGTCGCCATGAAATTAATTGCATCAGCATCCGCAAACTCCGCTGCGATCACCAGATCCCCTTCGTTCTCACGATCCTCGTGGTCAACCAGGATATACATACGACCCAACCTGGCCTCATCGATGATCTCCTCAATGGGGCTGATCGCATCACGCAACTGGGCCTCGACTGGACCGGGTGTTTCAAAGCTCATGTGGCAGCCTTTCGCAGCGCAAGTCTTGCCGGGCGGGAATAGACCACAACACCGGTAAAGACCAGACCGCAAAACAGCAAAGGCAACTTTGAAATGACGTGGATTTACATCCCAGATCGTTTCGCCAGCAGACACAGCCACCGCAACATTCTTGGGAATACTATCACCTCTGCCATAATAACGCCCGATTGATGCCTATCCGCTGTCAGAATAAAATCTGACATATCGACAAGTGGTTTCCTCATCTTGAACAACTACGGCACGATCGGGCATGGCTATTACAACAGAATTTCCTAGCCAGCACTCAGCGCTGGGTGATATCGTTAGAAGGCGAAAGCTGCTCCTTTCGATTGTCTCGTGCTATTTGCTGGTCGGTGCTCTTATTGGCAGCATTATCGGCTTGGATTTCTGGCCGAAAGTTCAATCGCACGTGTCTGGCGGGCTGTACGTATTGCGGTATTTCTTGTTTCTCTTTGGCGGCATCTATCTGGTTTGGCGCTTTGCCGTTGCCGCGTTCCGTGTAAAACCAAAGAAACCTATTCAATGGTTTGTTAACGACTTACGATCGACATTTTTGGGGCCGTCCAATCTGCTTGAAGGTGCAATCTGTTTTCTGGCAATCACCATCTTTATTGCCGGTTTTGCGTTCTTCAAAAACTTGATACCGATATTCAACCCCTTTGCTTGGGATCCATACTTCTCCGCTCTGGACCGAAGCATTCACGGTGGGGCGGATCCGTGGACTTTGATATGGAGCGTCTTTGGATCACCGATTGCGACCTATCTTTTGAGTCTCGCATATCATATCTGGTTCGTCGTCGTGTATTTGGCCATATTCGTCGCTGCCTTCGACCGAAAAAACCCCGCAAGAGGAGCTGAATTCCTGATCGCATTCCTACTTACCTGCATCGTCGGCGGTACAATTATGGCGATGGTTTTTTCATCTGGTGGGCCTGTGTATTTTGAAGCATTCGGATATGGTGACACCTATACCGAACAATTGCGAAAGCTGGAAACCGTCGGAAGAACTTACACACTTTGGGTGCTGGATGTTCAAGATTCTGTACTGCTAAAATTCCGTGAAGACGGTATCAGCCTGATTTCCGCGATGCCAAGCATGCACGTCGCCTCTAGCGTGGTCATTGCCTTATTCGGCTTCAGCTACTCGCGCCTGTGCGGCTGGTTGCTTAGTGCGTTCGCCCTTTGCGTAATGATTGGTTCAGTTCATCTCGCCTGGCACTACGCTGTGGACGGGTACATTGGGGCGGCAACGGCATTCGGTTGCTGGTTGAGTGCAAAGTCGCTGGTTCGAAAATTTGGAGAAGGTTAGAGTTGTCCAGCTTCCGTCAAACGGGCGACATACCGAGCCAAAGTATCAATTTCGAGGTTCACGCGATCTCCGACCTCTACCCTCCCCCACGTGGTCACCTCCTTGGTGTGCGGGATGAAATTGATTCCGAACTCGCATCCCTGGACATCATTGACCGTCAGGGAAGTACCGTTCAAGGCGACCGACCCCTTGGGAGCAATAAATTTGGCAAGCTCCTGAGGTGCCCGCAGCGTGACCCGCGTGCTGTCCCCCTGGTCATCTACCGACATGATTTCTGCTACCCCGTCCACGTGCCCTGAAACGATGTGTCCACCCAACTCGTCACCAACTTTCAGAGCTCGCTCAAGGTTGACGCGTTTCCCCACGTGCCATTCGTCGAAATTGGTCTTGGATACCGTCTCTGCGCTGATCTGAACATCATACCAAACATCGCCTAGAGCTATAACCGTCAAACAAACGCCGTCACTGGCAATCGATGCACCAATATCAATGGTGTCGGTATCATAAGCAGTTCGGATCCGCGCTCGCAAATCTCCCTGTTGATCCAGTTCCACCACGGTTCCGATATCGGTGACGATCCCTGTAAACATGCCGTTAACTCTCCGAGGGTAGCGTTCAGTCCCGAACTACCCCTCCCGAACGGCTGCGGCAAGTCCCGCCTTGCGCGAATTTCAGAGAGTCGCCATAGTTTGCAAAAACAACCACCGCCGCGGCCGCGAGCAGTATCGATGACACAAGCGCCAACGAATTCCAACATTTCGGCTTCAGGGCGGGTGTTTTTGTTTCTGCAAGGTCCTCACGGACCGTTCTTTTCGATGCTTGGGGGCTTGTTGCGTCAAGCAGGCGCAACGGTTTGGCGCGTAGGATTCAATTCAGGCGACCAGGCGTTTTGGAATGATGCAGACAGCTTTATCCCTTTTCGCGACCAACCGGATGAGTGGCCCGCAGCTATTGACGCGTTATTGAAACACCACGGAGTCACCGATATCGTATTGTACGGCGACACTCGCCCTGTTCACGCCCTTGCCGTTGAAGCAGCGGGAAAAATGGGCATCGTCACACACGTTTTCGAGGAAGGTTATTTGCGCCCGTGGTGGGTAACTTATGAGCGGGGCGGCTCCAACGGGAACTCACGATTGATGCAGATGGAACTTGACCAGATGCGGCACGCGCTGGATCAAGCTGGTACCGACACCCCTCCACCACCCGCCCACTGGGGCGACATGCGCCAGCACGTTTATTATGGCGCGCTATATCACTGGTTCGTTATGCTCCTGAACCAAAAATATAAAAACTTCCGCCCCCACCGCGCGCTACCCGTGTCCAAAGAGTTCCGCCTGTACTTCAAACGCTTGTTGTTTATGCCCCTGCGCCGGATCGAGCGATTTCTGGCTACGTCCCGAGTACAACGTGGAGGGTTTCCATATCACTTGGTCCTTCTGCAATTGGAGCATGACAGTTCCTTCCAAAGCCATTCCGACTTTTCCTCCATGACCGAGTTTTTGGAACTAGTGATCGAAGGTTTCGCCAACGGCGCCCCGGCACATCACCACCTCGTCATCAAGGAACACCCACTGGAAAACCGTCAAGTACCACTACGCCGCGTAGTGGGCCACCTTGGGCGCAAGTTCGGCGTGTCGGGACGCATACATTATCTACCTGGTGGCAAACTCGCAAAACTGTTGGACGATGCCCATACCGCAGTCACGATCAACTCGACTGCAGGGCAACAAGTTTTGTGGCGAGGCAAACCTTTACGCGCATTCGGGCGCTCGGTTTACGGCAAGCCCGAATTCGTGTCACTGCAGCCTATCAGTGAATTCTTCGCGCACCCACGACAGCCCAACATCCATGCCTACCGTGACTACCGGCGCTTCCTCCTGGAAACGAGTCAGATTCCTGGCGGATTCTATTCACAGAGAGGACGCAGGCAATTGCTAAGACATGTGATCGACATGATGCTGAATTCCCAAGACCCTTATGAGGCGCTTGCAGCCAAGACAGAGTCCCGGCGGCAACAGTTGCGGGTTGTAAGGTAATATCTCTGTCTATCGCTGGAAAGTCACACGGGAACCGTATAAGTTGCGCAAAACTCGGAAGACCGAGCATAAATAATCGAGGAGTTCGGGCAGTGATGGGGATATCCCGCGTTTGGGCCAGATCTTGCGCCCTTTTCGTGTCAGTTGGCCTGTTTTCGGCCTGCGCGCTTCCCAAATCCGGGCCAAATGAAAAGGAAATCCTTGCAGGCTCCATTCAGGAGAGCGGGAATGCGCATGTCGTTCTTGTTGACGACCGGGTAGCTAGGGCTTCCGCCTCGGTCCCGAATCTGGGTTTTTCATCGGCCTTTCGTAGCGCTTCGAACATAACCGCCGACACTATTCGCCCAGGCGATGTATTGGGTTTGACCGTGTGGGAGAACGTGGATGACGGTCTGCTAAGCGGCGACCTTGGAAACTCCACTATACTCGAAGAAGTTCAGGTCGACAGCGACGGCTACATTTTCATGCCCTACGCAGGACGCGTCCGCGCGTCTGGCAATACACCCGAACAATTGCGTGAACTGATCACCTCCAAACTGCAAGATCAGACGCCTGATCCGCAAATCCAAGTTCGCCGCCTTGCGGGCGACGGTGCAACGGTTGCTCTGACTGGGGCTGTCGGGGCACCCAGCGTCTATCCAATAGAACGCCCAACGCGTACTCTTGCCAACATGCTGGCAAAGGCGGGAGGCGTCACAGTTGAACCCGAAATTGCCCTTGTGACTGTAATCCGGGGACCGCATAGAGGAACGATTTGGTACCAAGATCTCTTCAAGGATCCTAGCCTCGACATTGCTTTGCGTGGCGGCGACAGAATACTAGTCGAAAAGGATACCAGATCGTACGTTGCTTTGGGATCCACCAACAGTCAGGCCCGCGTCGCGTTTGAGAGCCAAGACTTGTCCGCACTTGAAGCGTTGGCGCAGGTTGGGGGGTTACAATCCTTTTCTTCCGACCCAACGGGCATTTTCGTTTTGCGCAACGAAACGCAGGATATCGCGCGGAACGTTTTAGGGCAGCCGGGTCTGCAAGGCGCGCAGCGATTGATTTACATCCTGAACCTGACCGCCCCCAACGGATTGTTCGTTGCCCGTGATTTTGTCATCCGGGACGACGACACAATTTATGTGACCGAAGCGCCCTATGCGCAATGGACCAAAACCGTATCGCTTATCGCAGGTGGTTTGACGCCGGTTGCCAATGTCGCGACGCTGACCGGCTCTTGATCGTGGGCAAGACCCACGAAGCGATAGACGGAAATGACCGAACCCGCTTGTTCGTATTCAACGGTGGGTTTCTGACCCAACGACGTTTGCGGCGGATTCTTACGCTTAAAGGATTCGATATTCGGGTTGGCCTTCCAGTTGACGGCGACCTTGTCGGCGTTTGGGGGAATAGTCCCACCGCACATCGCGGCCGGAACATTGCTTCAAGGCGTAACCTGCCCGTTCTGCATATCGAAGATGCATTTCTCCGCTCGATGAAACCGGGACGCAGCGGCGAACCTCCTTTGGGACTTTTGCTGGATGGTTCCGGGGTTCACTTTGACCCAACGGTACCGTCGGACCTGGAACAACTGCTTGTTTCGCATCCACTTGATGATACCGCCCTATTGGATCGCGCACGCGGTGCCATAGAACGGATGAAGGAAGCACATCTAAGCAAATACTCTGCCCACGATATTGGCGAGAGTATTCCTGACCCCGGTTATGTTCTGGTCCTCGACCAAACACGCGGCGATGCCGCCGTGGCCGCAAACGGCGGCACAGACGCCATGTTTCGCGAAATGCTAATTTTCGCTCAAGAGGAACACCCCGGAGCACGCGTGATCATCAAAACGCATCCAGAAACATCAGCAGGATTTCGCCCCGGTCATTACTCGACGGCGGACACGACTGACCGCGTATCCCTATTGGATCGCTCTGTCAGCCCGTGGGCTTTGCTAGATGGCGCGGTGGGTGTCTACACTTTGTCCTCTCAAATGGGGTTCGAAGCCATTTTGGCAGGGCACAAACCACGGGTCTTTGGACAGCCTTTTTACGCAGGTTGGGGCCTGACCCAGGACGAAAACCCACTCCCGCGCCGTACTCGCAAACTGACCCGAGCACAACTGTTTGCTGCAGCGATGATGCTTTATCCGACATGGTACGACCCCTATCGTGATAAACTATGCGACTTGGAAACCGTTCTGGACGCGCTCGAAGCGCAAGCACGCGCGTGGCGCGAAGACAACCATGGTTGGACTGCTTCAGGTATGCGGATATGGAAGCGGCGGTATCTGCAAGACATGTTCGGCCAACAGAAAAGAATCCAATTTGTCGACAAAGTCGAACCTTCTTCGCAAAGACGGCATATGGCGTGGGCCACACACGCGGGCGATGTGGAAGGTATCGTGCGGGTCGAGGATGGCTTTCTACGCTCCCGCGGGCTGGGCGCAAAGCTTGTTCCACCACTCTCTCTGGTGACGGATGACTTGGGTATCTACTATGATCCGACCCGCCCCAGTCGATTAGAAACTTTGATCACCGCTCGCGAGACCTTGCGTCCCGACCAACGTTTGCGAGCCGAGCGTCTGATAGAGCGCGTAATTCACGAAGGACTGAGTAAATACAATATCGAAGGCCCAATTCCGCAGCTGCCTGACGGATATCGCATACTCGTTCCCGGTCAGGTCGAGGACGATATGTCGATCCGAAAAGGGGCAAGCAGTATCCGGACCAATCTCGAACTCCTGCAAGCCACACGCGAAGCCAATCCAGAAGCAGTTATTGTCTACAAGCCCCATCCCGACGTCGAAGCCGGCCTTCGAGAGGGGGCGATAGATACCTCAGCATTGGCCGATGTCGTCGCCACAGGCACAAGTCCTGCCGAATTGCTAATGCAAGTTCAGGAAGTATGGACAATTACATCCCTTATCGGCTTTGAGGCACTGATCAGAGGGATAAAAGTCACGACATTGGGCGCGCCTTTCTATGCCGGTTGGGGTTTGACGAAGGATCTTGGCGCGGTCCCCGCGCGCCGCGGAGCGCACCCAACTGTACAAGGACTCGCACATGCTGCACTTATCGACTACCCTCGCTATCGCGATCCTGTGACCGGGTTACCCTGTCAGGTCGAAGTCGTCGTAGATCGCCTCGTGCATTCGGACATACCGAAAACCGGATTAGTCAACCGCCTTTTGTCAAAGGCACAAGGGGCGTTTGCGTCATACACTCATTTGTGGCGATGAAGCAGTTTCACCGCGGTTTTAAGTTCAAATCTCTTGTCCAACGCATCAACACATCACCGCCGACATCACGTGTCTCAACGAGTTCAAAGCGCGGCGCTTCTTGAAGATGATTCAAACCAAGCGCGCTGATGGCAGGCAATCCTTCCGCTCCGATCGCAATACCTGCAGAAAAACCGATCAACTCGTCAACCAGATCCTCGGATAACAACGTTGCCGCCAGTGCCGCACCACCTTCACAAAAAACCCGGGTCAATCCTGCCTTGCCCAATTGTTGCAGCAAATCTGAAGCATCGATCTGGGTTCCATTCACCGCGCAGGGAATAAGTCGGGCCCCCATACCTTCCCACGCACGGATCCGTTCAATGTCAGCACCGGGTCCATGACACAGCCAAACCGGGATGTCCGACGCTGTACGCGCCAGTTGCCCCATCAGCGGCAAGTCAAGATGCCGCGATACCACCACGCGAACAGGCTGAGTTTCGATACCAAGATCCCGCACAGTTAACGAAGGATCATCCGCCCTTGCTGTTCCCGCACCCACCATCACCGCGTCGTGATGCGCACGCATGGCGTGGACAGTGCGACGCGCTTCCGGGCCAGTGATCCATTTGCTTTGCCCCGTCGCCGTAGCGATACGACCATCAAAGCTGCTCGCAAGTTTGAGCGTCACAAACGGGCGCCCCTGCTCGGTCTTCAGAAAGAAACCGGCATGCTCGCGAGCCGCCTGTTCGCTCAGTACACCGGAAACGACTTTAATCCCCGCATTTTGCAGCATGGCAAAGCCTTGCCCAGAAACTCTTGGATCGCTGTCCTCAATAGCGCAAATCACACGCGCAACCCCTGCGGCGATTAGGGCATCTGAACAAGGCGGCGTCTGACCATGATGCGCACAAGGTTCTAAGGATACATAGACCGTTGCGCCCCGCGCAGCCTCGCCTGCCTGCGCCAATGCTTGCGTTTCGCCATGTGGCCGACCTCCGGGTTGGGTCCAGCCACGACCAACGATCCGTCCATCTTTTACGATGACACAGCCAACGGCCGGATTTGGCCAACACAAACCTTGATTGCGCCGGCCCAAGGACAGGGCCAACGCCATATATCGCTTCTCTGTATCGTTCATTCTTCCGTCGGTGGCTGCGGTGGGCGCAACTCGTGGACAAAATCTTCGAAATCGTCGGCTGCCTGGAAATTCTTGTAAACACTGGCAAAGCGCACATAGGCCACCGTGTCGATCCGCGCCAGCGCTTCCATCACGATCTCGCCAATCTTGTTGGAGGGAATGTCCGTTTCCCCCATGCTTTCCAGCCGTCGCACAATGCCTGAGATCATCTGGTCGATCCGCTCAGGTTCAATCGGGCGTTTCTGCATCGAAATGCGGATCGAACGCTCCAATTTGTCGCGATCAAAATCCTCTCGCTTCCCGTTTGTCTTGATCACAACCAGATCGCGCAACTGAACCCGCTCGTAAGTTGTGAACCTCCCGCCGCAAGCCGGACAGAACCGACGCCGCCTGATCGCCACATGGTCCTCTGCTGGACGTGAATCTTTGACCTGAGTATCGATATTTCCGCAAAACGGGCAGCGCATCCGCCGTCTCCTCGTCCCTTGTCCGCCTCTTTTGTGAGTACTTTGGCCCACTTATCCACAACTATAGGACAGCCGCTAGGATTTGGGTAGTCTGAATTTTGCACCGCTAGATAATGGGCGCTAGGCAAAATACCCAGCGACCTTGCGGGTATGGGGCGCATCGCGATGTTCAAACAGATAAATGCCTTGCCATGACCCCAACACGGGCACGCCTCCGACCACCGGGATAGACAGAGAAACCGGCATCATCGAGGCCTTGATATGCGCGGGCATATCGTCTGGGCCTTCATAGGTATGACGGAGATAAGTCATGGCCGGATGGTTTGAATGAGGCACGAGGTGCTGAAAGAAGGCCTTGAGGTCTATTTGAACGTCTGGGTCCGCATTCTCCTGAATCAACAGGGAACAGGACGTGTGACGAACAAAAAGTGTCGCCAAACCATCAATTCCAACAGGTTGCAACCAGTCGCTAAACTGTGTCGTGAACTCGTAAAGCCCCTGTCCGTTAGTGATGATCTGGAACTCGCGGTGCACTGTTGTCTTTCGAATGGCAGGAATCTCAGGATCCTAAAAGCCCGGAGGAGACGGAAAGCAATTTCCGTTGGCCTGCTGGACACTCATGCTGTCACCAACCTTGAAACCAAGACGAAGAAAGCTGTTTGACCCAGCTCCGTTGTCGGCTGCTTGCGAGTTCAGAGTGAACTGCACGGCGGTCTTGCGCCCGGTTGTCACGCTTGGCCCATAGCCTCGCGCGATATAGATGCGCTGTCGCCAATCTGCTCCAAGTTCGCGCCGTGCATATTCCGAAGCTGCACACCAGTAGTCGACGGAACGTTGGGGGCCACCTGGAATCACTTCGAACACATTGCTGTCGACCTGATTTACCGAATATCCACCTCTGGCACGAAAGGCGTCCGCTTGCGTCGCTGCCACCAAAGCAAGGGCTGTGGCCAATCCAATCATTTTTTTCATTCGCGGAACTTCCTTCGACTGTCTTGTTACCTAAACTAATGCCGAATAACGGGAAATGACAGGCGGTTAAGACAACAAAGGTTCGAGCGTGCCGCAATACCGGATCAACAAGCCCAATACCGGCAATCGGGCGCTCACGTCGAAGGCAAATCTCGCCTGCTCATCCTCATGCTCGAACGTCTCTGATTGCGGCAGGAACCATCGAGGAACAGGTATGCGATAAACATATACCCCCGCCACCTCAATTGCGATCCGTTTACCCCTGGCTTGTGGCCGCAACGTCAAGGTCACTGCCCCAAACTTTTCGTGCACCAGATTGCTTTTCGCGTCGTAAGAAAGGACCGAACGAGTAACGTGCCCGTCAAAATTCCTTTCCCACATCCATTTCAAACCACGCTTTTGGATACGTAACTGCACCGGAACATTCACTGCGGAAGGCGGAAAACCTCCAAGACGCAATGCCAGCGAAACCAAGCACCCTTTGCCTTTCTCGATTGTGCAATGACCAACATACTCCCCAGCGGTGCTATGCAATTGCCGTAACGATGTTGGCAACGCCACACAATCCGGCAATGCCTGCAGGAACGGGTCTCTCACGCCTCAGAATCCTCCCACGGCAAACCGCGCTTTGATTTCAGCATCTGGGAGAATGCATCGGTTGAAC
The DNA here is from genome assembly GCF_059612585.1 of Ruegeria sp. YKSF57. Lineage (NCBI taxonomy): Bacteria > Pseudomonadati > Pseudomonadota > Alphaproteobacteria > Rhodobacterales > Roseobacteraceae > Ruegeria > Ruegeria sp. YKSF57. Next base: position 73,039 of record NZ_JBXWQW010000006.1, read on the forward strand.
CGGCCAAAGATCGAATAGCGGTTTCTGGCAATAGATTGGTAAATACGGTCCTTCAGAAAGCCCGGCAGATAACAGCAGATCGAGAAGGCCGGCCAAATCCCAGAAAGCTCCCGCATGGCTGCCGCAAAGGCATCCAGTCGCTGATGTACTCTGCCTCTCACTATGACCAGATTGGTTTCAAAATCCTCCGTCGGCAGACCAAGCTGGCGATAAAGCTTCTGACCTAAAGCAGATTGCGCAGTGGCAAACGCGAACTTTTGCGCTTGGTCGTGCCGGAGTATAAACTGGAAAAAGCCAGAGCAGAGAACGCATTCACCATCGAAAACAATCAGATCGCGCCCGGCTGCCTCCGGTATTTCAACAAGGTCTTGCATTCCGACACGCTCAAATACTGCCGCCCTCACGATTGCATGGCGCACAAGTTCCAAGCAATGCGACAAACGCGTCACAAAAAAAGCGCCCCGCAGGGCGCTTTTTTACTGATCAAGAAATGAACGGAGTTTTCGACTCCGGCTAGGATGTTTCAGCTTTCGCAAAGCTTTGGCTTCGATCTGACGAATTCGTTCGCGGGTCACGCTGAACTGTTGACCAACTTCTTCCAACGTGTGGTCTGTATTCATGCCGATGCCAAAGCGCATTCGCAAAACACGTTCTTCACGTGGCGTGAGCGAGGCCAGAACCCGTGTGGTAGTTTCCTTCAGGTTCTCCTGAATGGCCGAGTCCAGCGGCAGAACCGCGTTCTTGTCCTCGATGAAATCGCCAAGCTGGCTGTCCTCTTCGTCGCCGATGGGCGTTTCCAGCGAAATCGGTTCCTTGGCGATCTTCATCACCTTGCGGACCTTTTCCAGCGGCATTTGCAGTTTTTCGGCCAGTTCCTCGGGGGTCGGCTCGCGTCCGATTTCGTGAAGCATCTGGCGACCGGTTCGGACCAGCTTGTTAATTGTTTCGATCATGTGAACCGGAATACGAATCGTGCGCGCCTGATCCGCGATCGAGCGCGTAATCGCCTGACGAATCCACCAAGTAGCATAGGTCGAGAATTTGTAGCCGCGACGGTACTCGAATTTGTCCACCGCTTTCATCAGGCCGATGTTGCCTTCCTGAATAAGATCAAGGAATTGCAGGCCACGGTTCGTGTACTTTTTGGCAATCGAAATAACCAATCGAAGGTTGGCTTCGACCATTTCCTTTTTGGCCTGCCGCGCCTCTTTCTCGCCCTTTTGGACCTGCTGCACGATCCGGCGAAATTCTGAGATATCCAAGCCGACATATTGGCCCACCTGTGCCATGTCGCTCCGCAGTTCTTCCACCTTGTCCGACGAGCGTTCAATGAACATCTGCCAGCCACGACCGGGCTTTTCAGCCATCTCGGCCAACCAATTCGGATCTAATTCACGGCCGCGATAGGTATCAACAAATTCACGACGATTAATCCGGGCCTGATCGGCAAGTTTCACCATGGCACTGTCCAGCGACATCACCCGTTTATTGATGCCATAAAGCTGGTCAATCAATGCGTCGATCCGGTTGTTGTGCAAGTGCAGGCCGTTGACCAACTCCACGATTTCAGAGCGCAAGGCCTGATAGGTCGCCTCATCCTGATCACTGAACGAACCATCTTCGTTCAGCGTTGCCGAAATACGGCTGTCCTGCATTTCGCTGAGTTGCGCAAAGTCAGTCGAAATTCGCTCCAAGGTATGCAGAACCTGCTCTTTGAGCGCGGCCTCCATTGCCGCGAGCGACATATTGGCCTGATCGTCCTCGTCTTCGTCTTCTTCCTTGGTAATCGGGTTGCCATCGGCATCAAGCTCGGGACCGTTGTCTTCGGACTTTTGTGTCGTGGGCGCGACAGAAGAGTCGACAACGGGCTCTTCAACCTCGCCATCTTCGTCCAGCTGATTGCCGAATGTGGTTTCCAGATCAATCACGTCGCGAAGCAGAATATCTTCGCTGAGCAACTCGTCATGCCAGATCGTAATCGCCTGGAAGGTCAGTGGGCTTTCGCACAGCCCCGCAATCATTGTGTTCCGCCCCGCCTCAATCCGCTTGGCGATGGCAATCTCGCCCTCTCGGCTCAGCAACTCGACGCTGCCCATCTCGCGTAGGTACATGCGAACCGGGTCATCGGTCCGGTCCAGTTTCTCCGCCTGGGCGCTTGCCAGCGCAACTTCGCGGGGGCCGTCAGTCGTGACCAGATCGGTCGAACCTTTCTGCTCTTCCTCCTCGGCTTCTTCGTCCTCAATGATGTTGATGCCCATTTCCGAAAGCATCGACATCACGTCTTCAATCTGTTCCGAACTGACCTGATCAGGTGGCAGAACCTGATTGAGCTGGTCGTAAGTAATATAGCCTTTCTCGCGGGCCTCGGCGATCATCTTCTTGATCTGGGCCTGGCTCATATCCAGCGAGACTTCCTGTTCCTGCTCGTCGGATTTGCGTTCCTCGGTCGTGTCCTTGGCGGCCATTCAGTAGCTCCTGCAGGGTGGGTGATTCGTTGGAACCGAATCATTAGCGCGTAGAAATGATTCGGCCACCCGTTTACCCGTTTTTCTTTTGCTGTTCTTCCGGAAAACACAAAGTCATCTGCGTTTTCGTTCAAATTTGATGCCAGACATGATTGATTCGAAGGCTTCCCTTTCATCCCGGCTGAGGCGGGCACCATTGTCGGCAACATCGAATATGGCTTTATCCTCGTTCTGGCTGCGATTAGCGCGGTTTCTTTCTTCGGCAGCTTGAGCCAGTCGATATGTCAGCGCCTCGTCTGCCAGATCAGACAACTCCTCTTCAGCTTCGGCAATTTCGGCGTCAAGCCCCCGGAGTGCTTTGATTTTTGCGAGTTCCTCGGCCAGGGTCATCTCGGCCTTTTCAACGTCGCCCGGCTTGAACACACAGGGGATCACCGCGACGTGGCGAAGGGCTAGTAGGTTTTCAAGGGGTTCGGGTCCTAAAGCTGCAACAATGTGGTCTTTGATGTTGTCCGGGTCGTCAATTGCGTGCCGCAGGATGGCCTGCCTGAGAGCCGCGTGATCCGGGTCGAGGCATTCCATGTCTTCCAATTGGTGTTCGAACTGGACAACGACTTTCGGGTTTAGAATTGCAATGGCCAGAATTGCCGCTTCTCGCAGGCGGATGTCGGCATTTTCTGAAGATGCCAGAAACGACGCGCGGGCTCCGGGCGATGCAGGCGCCTTCTCCGGCTGCCATTTCCCACGCGGCTGCCAATCTCTTCTTTGGGGCGATCGTTGTGCGCGAAACAACTCCCAGCGCAGGTCCTTGACCGCTTGCCCATAATGCGCCCGGATCGATGGGTCGCGGATCAGCTTGATTTTCTCGCGCAGGGACTTGTCCAAAGCCGCCTTGCGCTCGGGGCTGTCGAACACCTTGCCGTCGGTCTCGCGCTGCCACAGCAGCTTGACCATCGGATTGGCACCATCCAGCACGGCCTTCACAGCGCCTGCCCCTTCGGCGCGCAGCAGGTCGTCCGGGTCTTTGCCCTCGGGCATCAGGGCAAACCGCAGCGACTTTCCAGCTTCCAGCAGCGGCAAAGCCAGATCAACCACCCGCATCGCAGCGCGCAGACCTGCTGTGTCGCCGTCCAGCGCAATGATCGGCTCGTCCGATATCCGCCAGAGCAGTTGCAGCTGATGTTCGGTGATGGCGGTACCCAATGGCGAAACCGACGCGCCAAAGCCTGCTTCGGCCAGCGCGATCACATCCATATAACCTTCGGCCACGATCAGCGGCTGCCCCTTACCTGCCGCCTGTCGAGCCGGGCCTTGATTGTAAAGACTGCGCCCTTTGTCGAACAGCTCGGTCTCGGGCGAGTTCAGGTATTTCGCGTTGTCATTGGGGTCCATCGCCCGCCCGCCAAACGCGATACAACGTCCGCGCGGATCGCGGATCGGGTACATGATGCGGTTGCGGAAGGTGTCATAAGGCTTTTTGCCCTTGTTCGAGGGCTTGGCCAGCCCGGCCCCAAGGATCAGGTCCTCGGCCACGTTCTTGCCGCGCAGATGGTCCCACAGCGCCTGCCAATCGTCCGGGGCAAATCCAATCTCCCACCGGTCCAGCGCTTGCGCGTTCAACCCGCGGCGCGCGAGGTAATCTCGTGCGGCGGCTCCTGCCCCGGTCTTGAGTTGCAGACGGAAGAATTGCACCGCCTGTTCCATCACATCAGCCAGCTGTGTGCGGTGGTCCTGTTTTTCCTGCGCCTTCGGATCGCGCGCAGGCATCGGCATCCCGGCTTCGCGGGCCAGAATCTCGACAGCTTCGATGAACGAGACATTCTCGGTCTCTTTTACAAAGCTGATTGCATCACCTTTGGCGTGGCAGCCAAAACAGTAATAGAATCCCTTCGTGTCATCGACGTGGAACGAAGCCGTCTTCTCATGGTGAAACGGGCATGGCGCCCACATATCGCCCTTCCCCTGATTTGACTTTCGGGCATCCCACATGACCTTACGCCCGACAACCTGTGACAGGCTCAGGCGCGTACGCAATTCATCCAGAAATCCAGGGGGCAATGACATGAACTGAATGTGGCAGAAACGGAAACGCTCGCCAAGGCATAGGCGAGCGTTTGTCCACAGCGAAATGACGGATGTGTGGATTATTGCTGCAAGCAAAGCTCCAGCCAAGCGGCCGCCAAATCCTTGTTTCGCACGTCGCGCATCTTCTGCTCATAGACCCAGGGCGTGATCAGCGGAATTGCAGCATCGTAGTTATCGGGCCAGACTGGATTTGTTGCCGCAATCGCTTTTGGCACGTCGCGCTCTTTGACCCGATCCAATCGTGCCTTCTGTATCGCAGCGACTACATCCGACTGATATCGGCAACTTTCTTCCTTGGACTCGGCCGCAGAAAGCGGGGTTGCCAATAGCATGGCAATAACGGCAAGGCGGATCATCATGGTCCTCCGGGAATCAATTCATAACCTACGCATGTTAACCGCGTGCACCCGCTCCTTCCATCGCCGTTTTCAGATCATGGGCCAGCGTTTGGGCCATCGACCGAAATACCATGATCTGGAAGGTGTTGTCGCCAATACGAGTGATCGAAGCCGTCATGTGAAACATCAGACTGCGCACGGTATGTCCACGCTTGAAGTGTACCTCTCGCAAATCGACCGGCACCAAGCGGGCCAGCACGTCCTCGGCCCCCACCCCTTCTAACCGGACCACAGCCCAGGCATCGGACTGATCGACAAGGGCCGCATGCTCTGCCAATGCCACATCTGGAGCTGGCCCCATCAGCATTGCCGCCGAATGACCAAACCAGACCGCACGCGATCCGGCCTTGCCAGTCGCGCGATTTGCCGCAGGATAGGTCATTCCATGTGCTGACTTCAGAGCATCGGACAGGGCCTTGGTCTTACCTTTGTAAGGCGTGACAGACGTCATCACACCCGCGTCTTCCTCACTTAACGTGACGGTACCAACCGTCAGCGGCAACAGTCCTTCACAAGGGGTTTTGGCAATCAAGTTATCCACGTACGCGCCCTCCCTCCGGGTCAAGGAACACCGGGTTCACCACTTCGCAGAGCGTCGTCACCCCGCGCAGACCATCTACCATCTTGACGACTTCGCCGTATCGTTCAGGCCCATCAGCCAGAAAACCAAGCCCCAACATGCAGCCCAACATGGGAGAGAAACAGACTGACGTAATATAACCCTGATCGTTGACGCGTACTGGATCCGCCTCTTCGCGATATAGATGCGCTCCGGCCAGCAACTGTTTGCTTTCTCCGATGGGTTTCAGCCCGACTAACCTTTCCCGCCCAGCTTCTTCAAGACCGGGTCGTTCCGACATTGTCTTGCCGACGCAGTCCTTTTTCTGCGATACCATCCGGCCCATTCCAATGTCATACGCAGTGGTCCGACCATGGATTTCGGAATGGGTGATGAATCCCTTTTCTATCCTGAGAACGTTGAGCGCTTCCATCCCGTAGAGACCACCGCCCAGCGCCTCGGCGCGTTCGGTCAGAAAATCAAAAAGGCTAGCGCCATAACGTGAAGGAACCGCGATTTCATAGGCTAGCTCACCCGAGAATGATATTCTGAACAATCGCCCATCAACCCCCAGAACCTTGATCGGTCCACAAGCCATAAATGGCCAGTTGTCATCGCTCAGATCTTCTTCAACCAAGTCACTCAGCAACTCGCGTGATCTTGGTCCGGCGACGGCAAACTGCGCCCATTGCTCGGTTACCGATGTAAAGGTCACATCCAGATCCGGGCGCAGGCATTGCGCCACAAATTCCAGGTGCGTCATCACCTCGCCCGCACCAGCAGTCGTTGTGGTCATGACATAGTGATGTTCTCCCAATCGTGCGGTGGTGCCGTCATCCATGACAAACCCATCTTCGCGCAGCATCAAGCCATAACGAGTGCGCCCGACCTTCAACGTCGAGAATATGCTAGTATAGACGAAATCCAGAAACTGTCCTGCATCCCGACCCTGAACGTCGATTTTTCCCAAAGTTGAAACGTCGGCTACGCCAACCGCCTCGCGTACGTATTTGACCTCGCGGTCACAACTCTCACGCCAAGTAGTTTCACCTGATTGCGGGAAGTAACTGGGCCTGTACCACAGGCCAGCCTCGACCATAGGTGCTTTGCGCGCGACGCTGGCCTTGTGCGAGGTTGTAAACCGTTGTGGTCTATAACCCATTCCTTCGGCACCAGCGCCCAGCGCGGCAATCGCTACCGGCGAATATGGCGGTCGGAAAGTGGTCGTCCCAGTCTCGGGTATCTCACGTCCGGTAGCGTCAGCCAGAATGGCCAGCGCCGCCACGTTCGAATTCTTGCCCTGATCAGTCGCCATCCCTTGGGTGGTATAGCGCTTCATGTGCTCAACTGAACGAAAGTTCTCGGTTGCTGCCTGTTTCACATCTTTTACGGTGACGTCATTCTGGAAATCCAGCCAGGCGCGCCCCTTGCCTGGAACGGACCAAAGCGGCGCGATTTCATAAGCCGCATCTTCGGCATGCGGCACCACCACCTCTGGCACTTTACGCCCCAACTCGCTCAACACCTCCTCCGCTGCGGCAACGCCCTCGCGCAGGCAGTCCGCGGTCGAGAAAGCCCCTTTGCACGCACCTGCTGCCACCATTCCAGGAACTGCACCTGGAGCAGGAACAAAGGCAGCAATGTCGCGCCGCCAAACCGGACGCCCGCTCATGTGGCAGGTCAGATGGACTGACGGATTCCACCCACCTGTCATCGCAAGGCAGTCAGTCTGAATCTTCTCTTCTCCGCTGGGGCGGCGCACGGTTATGCTTTCCAACCCCTTTCGGCCGGAACTACCGCAAACCTGAGCCCCGCGCAGAACCTGATAGTCGTCGGACAGAGGTGCATCATGACGGCTGTCGATCACCGCCGCCACATGCACACCGGCCTCCAAAAGGTCGCGGGCCGTGCGATGAACGTCGTCAGTATTGCCGAACACCGTTACGTTCTTGCCCGCACTCACACCCCAGTGGTTGAGGTACGCGCGCACTGCCCCTGCGGTCATGATTCCCGGGCGGTCGTTATTGCGAAACGCAACCGGCCGCTCCAACGCGCCTGCGGCCAGTACCGATCGCTTGGCTACAATCCGCCAGAACGTCTCCATCGGTGCACCGTTGGGACGGTTGCCAGTGTGATTGTGCACCCGCTCCAATGCCCCATATGTGCCGTGATCATAAGCGCCTACCACGGTCGTCCTCGTCATCAGGCGCACATTGTCCATCGCCCTCAACTCGGCGATAACTTCGTCGGCCCAGACGTGGCCGGTTTTTCCGTCCACCTCATATGTTTCGGCCAACAAACGGCCACCCATTCGGCTGCCTTCATCCGCGAGGATCACATCCGCCCCGGCCCGACCTGCGGCCAACGCTGCCATCAGCCCGGCAGGCCCTGATCCGATAACCAGAAGATCACAGAATGCAAAAGCACGTTCATACTTGTCGACATTGTTCAGGCCCGAAAGCGCGCCAAGACCTGCTGCTCGGCGGATCGCTGGCTCATAGACTTTTTCCCAAAAACTCTTTGGCCACATGAAAGTCTTGTAGTAGAAGCCCGCCCCGAAAAACGGCGCCGCTAGATCGTTCATACCGAGCACATCAAAATTCAGAGACGGCCAGCGGTTCTGACTGCGTGCCTCCAACCCGGCATAGATCTCTTGCATGGTGGCACGCACATTGGGTTCCTGCCCAGACCCATGGCCTACGGTCATCAACGCATTAGGCTCTTCGCCTCCTGCAGTCAGCACCCCGCGCGGGCGGTGATACTTGAACGACCGTCCCATCAAACGGACATCATTCGCAAGCAAGGCCGAGGCTAGAGTATCTCCGGCAAATCCCGAATAACGCACACTGTCGAAATAGAAGGAAATTGGCTTGGTGCGGTCCACAAGGCCCTTGCCCTTGATCCTCATGACTGCGTCTCCGATGCGAGTTCAGTGTTCAGAATGTCATGTGAGATCGTGTTACGGGTCACTACGATCCAGGCCCCGCAGCCGCCTTCGTGATACCACAGGTCGCGTGTCTTTCCGGCTGGATTCTCGCGCAAGTAGACGAAGTTGTCCCATGCCTTCTCCCCGGCATCGGGTGCAGGCCGGTCCAAACCCACGGCAGCACCGCGATAGTAAAACTCCCGGCGATCGCGCTCGCCGCAATGCGGACAGGTGATCCTCATGCTCTCGCCCCCAGCTTTTCTTCGTCAAGAATACCGAATTCCAACATCTGCCATACGCCTCAGTGCAGGTTGTGTTGAGAGCCCTTGCCCTCTTCGTCCAGAATGCTTCGCCCGGTCCGGAACCGGTCCAGGCGGAACTTGGTGGCGTTCTCATGGTATTGGCCCGTGGCGATCAGGTGAGCAAAGACATTGCCGGACCCCGGAACTGCCTTGAAGCCACCATAGTTCCAACCGCAGTTCAGGTAGAGTCCGTCAATATGCGTCTTGTCGATGATGGGCGAGCCATCGGGAGACATGTCCATAATGCCCCCCCAACTGCGCAGCACTTTAGCTTTGCCGATCATCGGCATCAGCGCCATGCCGGCTTCCATCACGTTTTCAACAGTGGGCAGGTTTCCGCGGGCGGCGTAGGATGCGTAGAAATCCAGATCGCCGCCAAAAACCAGCCCGCCCTTGTCCGACTGGCTGATATAAAAGTGCCCCATACCGAATGTCACAACGTGATCGATACAAGGTTTCAACCCCTCGGTAACAAAAGCCTGCAGAACATGGCTTTCGATCGGAAGGCGCATCCCCGCCATCGCAGCCACCTGGCTGGATCTTCCGGCAACTACCATAGCAACTTTCTTGGCCCGGATAGCGCCGCGTGTTGTCCGCACGCCTCGAACAGCGCCGTTCTCGATATCGATGCCCGTGACTTCGCAGTTCTGAATCAAATCTACGCCCCGCTGGTCGGCACCACGGGCGTACCCCCATGCCACCGCGTCGTGGCGCGCGGTGCCTCCGCGCGCGTGATAGAGCCCGCCATAGATAGGAAAGCGCAAGTCTTCAAAATTCAAAAAAGGCACTTTGGCGCGGACGCCGTCGCGGTCGAGCAACTCGGCGTCATCACCCTGACTGATCATCATGTTGCCACGACGCGCCGCTGCGTCCCGCTGACCATCGGAATGGAATAGATTGATGATGCCTCTCTGGGAATGCATCACATTGTAGTTCAGGTCTTCTTCCAAACCTTCCCAAAGTTTCAGCGAATGAGAGTAAAACTCGGAGTTGCCCGACAAAAAGTAGTTTGCCCGGACGATAGTCGTGTTCCGCCCCACATTACCGCCGCCGAGATATCCTTTCTCCAGTACCGCAACATTGGTTAGACCGTGCTCCTTTGCCAAGTAATAAGCCGTGCTCAGCCCGTGACCGCCGCCCCCAATGATGACGACATCATATTCAGACTTAGGCTCTGGGTCCCGCCAATGAGGTTCCCATCCCTTATTGCCCGTCAACCCTTCCTTCAGCACTCGAAGGCCAGAAAAACGCATCGTTCACTCCCTTTCGGCCAACTCTTGACTGGCCCACCGGGGAACACCTATCAAGCAGATCGTTCCTGGGCCATATCGCTTTTCGACAAATACTATTCTACCCGCGACTATCAACGCCGTATTCGTAACGTCTGTTCACCTGCCACAAACCGAACACGGGCCAAAAAAGGGCGCGCCAAAAGGCACGCCCGAGAAGAAAACTTGCAATGCGTTACAAGCCTTTGGCGCGATAGCTCTTGGCCACCCTGTCAATGGCTACAATATAGGCCGCTGTTCGCAAATCCTCGACGTCGGATCTGGCGTGCCATACTTCTCTCATCGATTGATAGGCAATCCGCATGGTGTCATCCAGGCCCGAGCGAACCAACTCCAATTCGTCCGCACCCCTGAGGTATTTGGCCTTGAAGTCTGGGGACATCGACCAGGCATCGCCAAGATAACGATCGAGCCGTTCGAGTTCCTGCACAATCAGTTCGTGCCGCGCCTCTTCCTGGCGACGTTGCATGCGGCCAAAACGGATATGGCTGAGGTTCTTGACCCATTCGAAGTAGGAAACCGTCACACCACCTGCGTTCGCATACATATCCGGGATTATTACGGTTCCCTTCTTGCGCAGGATCTCGTCTGCGCCCGCAGTCACTGGTCCGTTCGCGGCCTCGATGATGAGAGGTGCCTTGATCCGCTCTGCGTTGGACAGGTTGATTACCCCTTCCAGCGCAGCCGGAATAAGAATGTCGCATTCTTCTTCCAAAACTGCTGAACCTTCGGCCGTATGGGTCGCGTCCGGATAACCCGCCACGCCGCCGTGCTTTGCTATCCATTGGTGCACCGCTTCGACGTCTATACCCTCAGGATCATACAGCGCACCGTCGCGCTCAATGATCCCGACGATTTTCGAGTTGTCTTCTTCGCTAAGAAATTTGGCGGCGTGATAGCCTACGTTACCCAAACCCTGAACAATGACGCGCTTGCCATCGAGCTTTCCGGACAATCCAGCTTTTGCGACGTCTTCAGGATGCCGGAAAAACTCGCGAAGCGCGTATTGAATGCCTCGCCCGGTAGCCTCGACCCTGCCAGCAATGCCGCCAGCATTCAGGGGCTTTCCGGTGACACACGCCCGCGCATTGATATCCGTCGTGTTCATTCGGGCATACTGATCCGCAATCCAGGCCATCTCTCGTTCCCCGGTACCCATATCCGGAGCGGGTACGTTTTGAGACGGATTGATCAGGTCGCGCTTTGCCAGCTCATATGCGAACCGGCGGGTGATCTGTTCCAACTCGTGCTCTTCGTACAAACGCGGATCAATGCACAAACCACCTTTGGATCCACCGAACGGCGTTTCGACCAACGCGCACTTGTAAGTCATCAGAGCCGCAAGGGCCTCGACCTCGTCCTGATTCACGGCAGTCGCATAACGAATTCCACCTTTGACAGGTTCCATATGTTCCGAGTGAACGGACCGGTATCCGACAAAGGTGTGAATCTTGCCCCGCAACCTTACGCCAAAGCGAACCGTGTAGGTCGCGTTGCAGACCCTAATCTTTTCTTCAAGCCCGGGGGGAAGATCCATCAGAGCGGCCGCTCTGTTGAACATCAGATCCACACTTTCACGGAAACTGGGTTCGGTTACGCGCGTCATAAATTCCTCCCTGACCTCAGATAATTGGAGACACTCTCCATGTCACTTTGTCGCAATCTGGTTAAACCTGATCAATCCATTTCTGCCAATATTTTGAGCATTTGCAAAAATTAACCGTCCGTCATCCGCGAGTCGTGTGAACTATCAAGAATGGCGACTATTGTTTTCAATTCAGCAACAGAACGGGCGATTGACCAAGAGTGGGCGCAATTGTCGTTCAGTTACAGCAAGATAGTGGCAAAACCGCCCAATTCTCGCCACGTTCTGCATTTACCTTTAGTCAGTCCAATATTTCGAATGACCGTTCTGCCCGGTCCGGAAAGGGTATCGTTATGCGCAAGGTTCTCTGGAAGTCCAATGGCGACAATATAACGTCGGCTGACTGTACGCCAGCACAAACGAGAGGCTTCATTGACAGCGAAGATGGGTCGATGAGCATTCTCGCTCTATTTCTGTTCCTCATCATTGTCGCCGCAGCCGGGATCGGTGTGGACCTGATGAAGTATGAAAGAGAGCGCGCCGAATTGCAGTACACAATGGACCGCGCGGTATTGGCTGCGGCTGACCTTGATCAAAAGGTTGATGCCGAAACAGTCGTAAAGTCGTATCTCGACAAGGCGGATCTACTGGACAACCTCAAGGACGTCAAAGTGATTAACAGTACTGGTTACCGCCATGTTACTGCGTCGGCGGTTGCTGAGTTCCCGACTCATTTCATGCATTTGAGTGGCGTCGATAGCTTGAGCGCTCCAGCGCTCAGCTCCGCCGAGGAAAGTGTCGGTGCCGTCGAAGTGTCTCTGGTTCTGGATTTTTCCACATCCATGTATGGTCCGAAACTGGCAAACCTAAAGACTGCAGCCAAAAGCATTGTCACGCAGTTGGGCTTGAAGAATGGTCTTTGGAACAAAGAGGTGTCTTTCTCGATCATCCCTTACGCAAGCCAGGTGAACGTTGGCGCGGACATGATCAAGTACTATAATCTGGATCGTTTCCAGAACTATTCTCATTGCATCAACTTCGTCGATGACGAATTCAGCAAGCCGTATCTGTCGACAACCGAGTTGAGAGAGCAGACCGCGCACTTCGATCCCTACACGATGTCGAGGGAGCCAATTGAATACCCTGTCTGTCCAACTCGGGCTGGATCCGCAATCCTGCCATTCCAGAATGACGAAACCGTCATTCACAACTACATTGATGGTCTGACTGCCCTGAACCCGGCGGTGTGGGACGAGGACTCAAGTGAAGATACCGGTACCGACAATGGTGCCAACTGGGGTCTTGCCCTTCTCGACCCCGGCACGCGACCGGTGATCAACAGCTTGGCGCATGTTGACGGGATTGTGCCGACCATGTTTGACAACCGCCCAGTTGAGTATGGAACCAACGTCCTGAAGATCTTGATCATTATCTCAGACGGGGACAACACCGACCAGTTCATGCTGAATTCATCGCGCCGTACTACGACGTCGGACATCTGGTACAATCCGGACGCAACTGCTGACGAAGGCTATTTCTCGCTGTATCAATCAAGCGGTAGCAAAGAGTACTGGTGGCCACACGATCAAACCTGGCAGGATCATCCCTACGGCAACGGCGGCCAATACTGCACCGGAAAAGGCGGAAGCCGGACCTGCGTCGAACAACCTGCCGCCGACGAACCCGGTACTGCAGTACAGCTGACCTATGTGGAGCTTCTGAACCTCGTTTCGCTGGAGTATATCGAAAATGAGATCTTCGATACGCCAAACGCATACGGTGTGTGGGAAAGCGCGGCGTTCAGCAAGAAAGAATCCACAGCCAAGGACGCTCGCACCAAGCATGTCTGCAAGGCCGCCAAGGACGAAGGCGTGATCGTGTTCAGCGTCGGTGTCGACGTAGCCTCCAACGGTAAAAAGGTCTTGGAAGACTGTGCCAGCTCGGACAGCCACTATTACGACGCAACGGCTGTTGAACTTCCGGATGCTTTCACCTCGATCGGCTCGTCCGTCCGCATGCTGAGGCTCACCCAATGATCGGAAAACTGGTTTCTGCTCTGCGCAGCTTCCGAAACCGGGAAGACGGCACCGCAACGGTCGAGTTTGTGATCGTCTTCCCCGCTTTCATGGCCTTGATGCTGTCGGGGGTCGAGTTGGCCTTCGTCACACTCAACCACGCGACCTTGGAACGAGCGGTAGACCAAACGGTAAGGGACATCCGCTTGAACACCGGTGTCGTTTTGAACCACGATACGATCAAAAAGTCGATTTGCGAGCGTGCTATGTTCATTCGCAACTGTGAAAACAGCCTCAAACTGGAAATGATCAGCCAGGATCCGTTTGCCGCGGTTACGATACCGGCCGAGCCGGACTGTACCGACTTGTCAGAAGAACCGAGACCCGTACGCAATTTTGAGAATGGACAGGAAAACCAGCTGATGGTTCTACGCGCATGCGCAAAGATCAACCCCGTGTTCCCGACTTCAACAATGGGAAAGGCCCTGGCCAATCTGGAGGGTCAGTACGCCCTGACAGCGACAACTGTATTTGTACAAGAGCCGATCTAAGCCATGTTTATATCCCGCATGCAAACCCGAATGAAACGTTTCCGCAATGACGAGCAAGGTTCCATTGCGGTGGAATCCTTGATTATCTTGCCGATCCTTTTTTGGGCGGTGATGGCCGGATATACATTCTTTGAAGGTTATCGACAGAGCGCGTCGAACATCAAGGCGGCCTATACAATCGGAGACCTTCTGTCTCGAGAGACCCGCACCATCGACAATATCTACGTCGACTCGATGGAGGACATGTTCAAATTGATGGTGCGCAACGAAGCTGACCTGAAGATGCGGATTTCAGTCGTGGTATACGACGAGGCCACAGACAGCCACTCCGTATCCTGGTCAGCAATTCGCGGCGGATATACTGAGAAACTCGACGATGCAAACATCGTTTTTTACAAGGATTCCTTGCCAGCGATGGCGGATCAAAACACTCTGATTCTGGTCGAGACATCGAACACCTTTGTGCCGCCGTTCAGAGTTGGCCTTGACAACATCGATCTGAAGAACTTCGTTTTTACCCGTCCGCGCTTTACGGAAAACCTCAAGGGAAATGTCTAAATCCGCTCGGCAATCATCGCCGAAAGCACTTCGGACATGAACTTTGTCTGAGCACCCGGTGTAACACCTCCTACCCCAACGCGTCGACCAACGCGCCACCACAACCCCGGATGCCATGCGCGAAATCCGGGGTTTTTCGTCCGGATCAGAAAACCACTGGATGGCTTGAAGGCGAAAACACCCCGGTCAATTCCCTCGATTTCCGAGACCAGCGCAATCACTTCGCCTGAACTGGCTCGCAACTCCGTTTCCGTCAACTCGATCCGGTGGGACGTCGCCTGATACAGTCGTTGCGCAAGCCACAACGACAACGCACCGATCAAAATCAGAAAGACTTGCCAACCCAAGGCCGGCGGCTGTGATATGGCCACAAAAAACACCAAGAATCCGACAACGCTTAGAATAAGGACTCCCATCCAGCGCCTGGGCGCCGAAGCCTCGACAACTGCTAAAATCTCGTCTTGCATTCGGCCACTCCGGGTTGATCAGGCTTTCCAATACCCCAAACGACAACCAAGCAACAGCCTGACATTGTTCACCTTCCGCACTTCGCAAAATCGCACACTTTCGGTGAGCATCGGCCGATTGAAACCACCAAGATCATGATTACACTTAATGTCGCAAGATCCCACAAAGATCAGGAGGCACCATGTCAATCCGACCAATGCTTGAATCTAGAAAAGCGGTTCCAACGATGGAAGGGGCCGGTGTCAAACTTCACCGGGCATTTGGCTTTCAGGACCCGACTGAACTTGATCCGTTCCTGCTTTTTGACGATTTCAGAAATGATTTCCCCGAGGATTACCTTAAAGGGTTCCCGTGGCATCCCCATCGCGGTATCGAAACCATAACTTATGTTCTGGCTGGAACGGTGGAACACAGCGATTCGCTTGGTAATACTGGGTCTTTGGGCGCGGGCGATGTGCAATGGATGACAGCAGGGTCTGGAATCCTGCATCAGGAAATGCCCAAAGGGAACGCGACCGGGCAGATGCACGGCTTCCAATTGTGGGGAAACTTGCCCGCAAGCCAAAAAATGACAGCGCCACGTTATCAGGATATTCGTGGCACGGACATTCCTGAAATAACCGATGACGACGGCACCACTGTTCGTGTGATCGTCGGCTCATTCTGGGGCAAGACCGGACCGGTCGAGGGAATTGCCGCAGATCCGCAATATCTGGACATTTCTGTTCCTGCAGGCGTCAGGAAAACGTTCAAAATCGACACCTACTGCAAAGCCTTTGCCTATGTTTTCCAAGGTCAGGCTGCCTTTGCTGATGCATCGACACCGGTAGGCGTGCTGCTTGAAAAGGAGGTTGGCGGGCAAGAGGTCAATATTCGCGACATGTCGGGTGACCGAACGCTGATCCGGTTCGGCACTGGTGACGAAATCACGCTGCAGGCGGGGCCGGAAGGTGTGCGGTTCCTGCTGATTTCTGGCGCACCAATTGCAGAACCAGTGGCCTGGCACGGGCCGATCGTGATGAATACACGCGAGGAACTGCACCAGGCATTTCGTGACCTGCGAAACGGGACCTTTATTCATCCCACGCACTGAGGTGTGATATGATGGTTCTATATTCCCCTAAAACAGGGAGCCACCATGATCGTTCGTATCTTTCGCGCCGTTATCTTTGATGATCAGATCGAGAATTTCCGCCAGTTCATGCTCGAAACTGCAATGCCCTTAATGCACAAACAAAAGGGGCTCATTTCGATAACTCCATGCCTACCCCGACCGGAGTCTCCAAACGAGTTTTGCCTGGTGATGGTGTGGGAGTCGGTGGAGGCCCTGGCAGCTTTTGCCGGAGAGGAATGGCACCATCCACATATCATGCCCGAAGAGGAAGGCATTGTGAAAGAGCGGTTTCTACACCACTACGACTTGGCAGCGGAAACACCCTGATCAGGACGTCATGGCCTTTCGTACCATATCCCAATAGATCTTTTCGACCTGATCAAGCGACAACCTTCCTCCGCTACGATACCAGGTGTTCACGCCGTTGAGCATGGCGATCACGGCCAGCGTTGCGATCTTGGTGTCCGGAACAATGAAACAGCCCTCCTGCACGCCTCTCTTCAGAATGCCTTCAAGATCGTCCTCGTACCGGCGACGCAGTGCTTCGATCATTGCGAAATTCTCGGCCGTGAGATTGCGCAATTCCATATAGGCTATGAAAACCTCATCGGGCCGCTCCAGATGGAATCTGATGTGGAACCCCACGAATTGCTCCAAGTCCTCCAAAGCGTTGCCGGTGGCTAACCTTGTTTCGCGGGCGCGCAGCAACTCGTCCATGTGCCCGTGCATCAGGCGAAACAGCAGGCTCTGTTTGTCAGGGGTATAGTTGTACAGCGCACCGGCCTGCACTCCGACATCTTTTGCGATCTGCCGCATGGAAACCGCAGCATACCCGTGTTGTGCAAATAGACGTAGCGCCGCCTTTTGGATGCGCGGGCCAGTGATATCAGAATGGGAACCTTGAGTACGTGCCATTGGCGCAGGTTATATGAACATTCGTTCAAATAGAACCCCGCTTGAACCAGTCTGGAAAAGCGGGCATCAAGATATAACGCTCCTACGGAAGAGACTTCCATGAAACGGCTTATCTTTGCCATTCCTCTTGCCATGCTCGCTGGCTGTACGACGATTCCCGAGCTCACCGAAAGAGTCCCTCCCCAAATTAAGAATGCAGCTTATCCCGAGTTGGTTCCGTTGGAGGATGTCTTGGGGGCACCCGTCAATCCGCAAGAAGAAGCTACGGAACTGCAGAAACACCTACAGGCGCGGAGCGAGAGGCTGGCGTCAAAGGCACGCGAATTGCAATCCCCAG
Source organism: Ruegeria sp. YKSF57 (assembly GCF_059612585.1). Taxonomy (NCBI): domain Bacteria; kingdom Pseudomonadati; phylum Pseudomonadota; class Alphaproteobacteria; order Rhodobacterales; family Roseobacteraceae; genus Ruegeria; species Ruegeria sp. YKSF57. Next base: position 90,606 of record NZ_JBXWQW010000006.1, read on the forward strand.
TTCTTGACGAAGCGGATCGGGACCGACTAGGTCACGAAATTACCCAATAAAACAGGCCTCAGCCGCATTGCACCCGTTCACCGAACCGGGTAAGGCAGCCCGCAACGGGCTTACAGTCAATGGCTGAAAATTCGAGCGGAAAAGGACCCAAAAAATGACACAGGCGCTGCGGCTTGGGATTGCTGGCTTGGGAACTGTCGGTGTCGGAGTTGTCAAGATTATCAGACGTCAGGCTGAAATGCTCAAGGCCCGCACAGGTCGACCGATCGAGATCGTGGCCGTATCGGCCCGAGATTCCGGAAAGGACCGGGGCATCAACCTGTCTGGCTATGCGTGGGAATCCGATCCCGTGGCCTTGGCCAAACGGGATGACATCGATGTTTTCGTCGAACTTATGGGTGGCGAAAACGGCCCTGCCAAAACCTCGGTCGAGGCTGCGCTGGCAACTGGCAAGGACGTGGTGACTGCCAACAAGGCGCTGCTTGCCATTCACGGTCTGGCATTGGCAGAAACAGCCGAAGCGGCAGGCCGCGTAATTCGTTTCGAAGCGGCTGTCGCCGGTGGCATCCCGGTCATTAAGGCGCTGACCGAGGGGTTGGCCGGCAACGAAATCACCCGTGTCATGGGCGTCATGAATGGGACCTGCAACTATATCCTGACACGCATGGAATCACAGGGGCTCGGCTACAACTCCTTGTTCGAAGAATGCGCCAAGCTCGGCTATCTAGAAGCAGATCCGAATCTTGACGTGGGCGGTATCGACGCCGCGCACAAGTTGACCCTGTTGTCGTCAATCGCATTTGGCACCAAGCCCGATTTTGATGGAATCGAGATCGAGGGCATCCAGCATATCAGCCTCGATGACATTCGTCAGGCGGCTGACATGGGATATCGAATCAAATTGTTGGGTGTCGCTCAGCGCAGCCCTCGCGGACTAGTCCAGCGGATGCAGCCATGCCTGGTGCCCAGCGACTCGCCGCTTGGTCAACTGGAAGGTGGCACCAACATGGTGGTCATCGAGGGCGACGCGGTTGAGCAAATCGTTCTGCGCGGTCCGGGAGCAGGCGAAGGTCCAACCGCGAGCGCGGTACTTGGCGACATTTGCGATCTCGCACGAGGTCTGCATATCCCCACCTTCGGACAACCCGCGAACACTTTGAAAGAAATGCTTCCGGCAAAAACAGGTCTGCCGGCCCCCTACTATCTGCGCCTGGCACTGGAAGACAAACCCGGCGCGTTGGCCAAAGTTGCTGCGATTCTTGGCAATGCGGGTGTTTCGATAGACCGAATGCGCCAATATGGGCACACCGAAAGCACCGCACCAGTTTTGATAGTCACACACAAAACCACTCGGGCAGCTCTGGATGTGGCCCTCGAAGGTTTCCGGGCAACCGATGTCGTCGCTGGGGAAGCGGTTGCGTTGCGGATCGAACAGGTCTGAGTGACCTCTCCTCTTGCGAGACCCGCCATCGGCGGGCTATGCCGATAGAAACGTCTGAATGACCGAAGGAAATTAGGGACATGAACGCAGCCAAGATCGAATTCAACGACCGGATGCTGTCACTGGGCCTTGCGCGGGTGGCAGAACAGGCCGCCCTGGCCTCCGCCTCTCTGGTGGGACGAGGTGACGAAAAGGCGGCGGATCAGGCTGCAGTGAATGCGATGCGCGAGCAATTGAACCTGCTCGATATCGCGGGCGTGGTGGTGATCGGCGAGGGTGAACGCGACGAGGCACCGATGCTCTATATCGGAGAAGAAGTAGGGACGGGCAATGGCCCGGGCGTCGACATCGCCCTAGACCCTCTCGAAGGCACCACGCTGACTGCCAAGGACATGCCGAACGCGCTGACAGTGATCGCCATGGGTCCGCGTGGTTCGATGCTGCATGCACCCGACGTCTACATGGACAAATTGGCAGTGGGTCCAGGCCTGCCGCAAGGCGTCGTCTCTCTGGACATGACACCGCGCGAACGGGTCGAAGCGCTGGCAAATGCCAAGGGCTGCAAGCCGTCAGACATCACCGTGTGCATTCTGGAACGACCCCGCCACGAAGCGATGATCGCCGAAGTTCGCGATACCGGCGCGGCCATCCGTCTGATCACCGATGGCGATGTCGCCGGCGTGATGCACTGTGCCGAAAGCGAGACGACCGGTATCGACATGTACATGGGTCAGGGCGGCGCACCCGAGGGCGTCCTGGCTGCAGCGGCACTTAAATGCATGGGAGGCCAAATTTTCGGCCGCCTCCTGTTCCGCAACGACGATGAACGTGGTCGTGCCGCCAAGGCCGGGATCACCGATCTTGACCGTATCTATTCGCGTGACGAGATGGTGACTGCGGATGTTATCTTTGCCGCAACCGGCGTGACCGGCGGTTCGCTTCTCCCGCGCATCAAACGCGAACCCGGTTGGGTAGAAACCACTACGTTGCTCATGCGCTCCAAAACCGGTTCGGTGCGTCGCATGTCCTATCGCACCCCGATGTGGTCGCACGATCCGGCATAACGCTTGCACTGCCGCTGTCAGCAGGCGTAAATGGCAAAACACGAGGGGCCGGGTCCGAAATGGGTCCGGCCTTGGTCTATGAGGTGCGGTTTGAGCTTTCTGGGTGTGGAACAGTCGTTGACCGGGCGGCGTTGGGTTGGTCCTTCGGTCGAGGTTGAACGCGCCTCTGAAATGATGGCGCAGCAAAGCGACTTGCCCAGGCCGGTTTGTCAGGTATTGGCGCGGCTCGGCGTGCCCCTGATCGAAGCCAAGAGTTTTCTCGAACCCAAACTCAAGGAATTGCTGCCCGACCCCCGTGCACTCAAAGACATGGAAAGGGCCGCCAAGAGGTTTCTGGATGCGGTTCGAAAACATCAAAAGATCGCCGTCTTTGCAGACTACGACGTGGACGGAGGCAGTTCGGCGGCACTGTTGCTCGTCTGGCTGCGGCACATGGGAATACATGCGACGCTTTACGTTCCCGACCGCATCGACGAGGGTTATGGACCCAATACCCCAGCAATGCAGGAGCTCGCCTCATCGCATGATCTGATCATCTGCGTCGATTGCGGCACCCTGAGCCATGAACCGATTGCTGCGGCACAGGGGGCCGATGTGATCGTCCTGGACCACCACTTGGGCGGCGAGGCTCTGCCCGACTGCGTTGCCGTGGTAAACCCGAACCGGCAGGACGAAAGTGGCGATCTGGGATATCTTTGCGCTGCTGGAGTAGTTTTCCTGATGCTTGTCGAGGCAGGCCGCCAGATGCGCGAAGCTGGCACCAATGGGCCGGATCTTTTGTCGCTGCTCGACCTGGTGGCCCTTGCCACAGTCGCGGATGTAGCACCGCTGATTGGGGCCAACCGGGCACTGGTTAGGCAGGGGTTGAAGGTGATGGCGCAGCGAAAGCGCCCTGGACTTGTGGCCCTGTCAGACATAGCTCGAATGGATGCGGCGCCCAATACATATCATCTTGGGTTTCTTTTAGGTCCTCGGGTAAATGCAGGCGGCCGGATCGGACAGGCCGACCTCGGCGCGCGCTTGCTTAGCACCGACTCGATGGTCGAAGCCGAAGCGCTGTCGCAACGACTGGACGAACTGAACACCGAGCGCCGCGATATTGAGAACATGGTGCGCGCTGCCGCTCTGACGCAGGCAGAGGACCGCGGGTTTGATGCCCCGTTGGTCTGGGCCGCTGGCGAAGGGTGGCATCCCGGTGTTGTCGGGATCGTCGCCTCTCGACTCAAAGAAGCTGCCAATCGCCCGGCCATCGTGATCGGGTTCGATGGCAGCGAAGGCAAGGGATCTGGGCGTTCGGTGTCGGGGATCGACCTAGGCGCATCAATCCAAAGACTTGCCGCCGAAGGACTGCTGGTCAAAGGTGGCGGTCACAAGATGGCTGCCGGACTGACCGTCCTGCGCGATCAACTTGAACCGGCAATGAAGCGATTGTCGGAATTGCTCTCGAAACAGGGAGCTGGTCAGGGTGGCCCTGCCGATCTGAAGCTCGACGGCACCTTGATGCCGGGAGCTGCAACAGTGGACCTGGTAGAACAGATCGAACAAGCAGGCCCGTACGGGGCCGGTGCCCCTGCCCCACGCTATGCCCTACCTGACTTGCAAATCCGCTTTGCCAAACGCGTCGGAGAGAGCCACCTGAAGCTGTCTCTATCCGATGGTATGAGCGGGGGATTGGACGCAATCGCCTTTGCCGCCTTTGACAGCTCGATGGGGGACAGGTTGACCAATCATGGTGGGGCGCGGTTCCATTTTGCAGGGCGGCTGGAGGTCAACTCCTGGGGTGGTCGGCAAACTGTGCAACTACGGATCGAAGACGCGGCTGAGGCAGCTTTGTCGTGATTTTCTTCCTGATTGCAGAGGCGTAAAAAAGTTTCTCCGCACCGCATTTTTCGGCTTGCGGGGGAACTGCGTAATACGTAAAAGGCCCTCCACAAGCCACCGTGGCCCGTTCGTCTATCGGTTAGGACGCCAGGTTTTCAACCTGGAAAGAGGGGTTCGATTCCCCTACGGGCTGCCACATGTGCTTGTCTTGGACCAAGAAATGGCCCGTTCGTCTATCGGTTAGGACGCCAGGTTTTCAACCTGGAAAGAGGGGTTCGATTCCCCTACGGGCTGCCATTGGCCGCAACCTTTCAAACAGACAGCTTTTTGGATCCCGATCTAGCAGCTGACCGGTTTTGCCTTTACGATAAAAAAACCCGGGCCAGCGCGGCCCGGGTTCGTTTTGGTCGCAAGGATTGTCCTACTCGTCGCTCTTCAGGCTGTTGGGATCGAACACATTTCCGAACCCACTGTTGTTCGACGGCTGTTCTTCGGTATTCGAAGAACTGTCATCCTCTTCACCAGTCAGCGATCCCGGCGCGAACACACCGCCAAAGCCAGAGTTGTTGGAACCAGACGGCGCCTGAGAGTCGTCCTCTTCCGTTCCCGGCGTCAGATCGTCCGGATCGAACACGCCTTCGAACCTGCGTTGACGACGCTCTTCGCGCTCCTGACGCAGTTTCTGAATACGCTCTTCAGCTTCAAGACGTTTCTGCTCTTTGACGTCCGCAATACATTGCGCAGGATTATAGACGGTTGCCGTGCCAACAACCGTGATCGTTGCGATGCAGAACATCACAAGGATAACAGCTGCCATATTGCCGGCAAAGAAGCTGGGCAGTTTGATCTTTCCCGCCAATTCCTCGACCGTTGCATTCTTGCGTGCAGCCGCCACCAATTCCTGACGCTTGATCTTGGTTTCGTTGAGAAGGGCAAAGAACACCGTCAGCACAACAATTATGAAGGCCAGCGCCGAAATCGCCGGAGTGATCCCGTAACGCACCTTTTGCGCCAGTTCGATCGTGAGCGTCGGATATTCGCCGAAGGTGAAGGTGGTGGTGTTGTAGTTCTCGAACGAGGCGAGAAACGCCAATACCGCTGCCGAGGCGATGGCCGGTCGCATGAACGGCAGAAGGATCTTGCGGAAGGCCTGAGCGTGACTTGCCCCAAGGTCAAGAGCCGCCTCTGTGAGCGCCACGTCATAACGCTGGAGCCGCGCCACGAGTACCAGCATGCAATAACTGGCGATGAACGTCGACTGACCTACCACTGTCAGGAAGATGCCATTCGACAGAAAGCTGTCGGCCCCCAAGCCCAGAACCCGGTTGATCCGATCCCAGAACACCAGTGTCGAGATACCCAATACCACGCCGGGGATCAGGATCGGTGCAATGATAATCGTATAGTAGGTGGCCCGAAGCTTGGGCCAGATCTGGGTGAGCATCAGCGCCCCAGCCAGACCCATCGCCACCGACAGAATGACCGTTCCAAGGCCAATGATCACCGAGTTCTTGATGCCATTCAGGATGCGATCATCCTGGAACAACGCGCCGAACCACTCGAACGTCAGACACTCCCAAGGCGTCATACTCGGGAACTCGGACGAGTTGAAGGCGGTGATCGACATGATCACCAACGGGCCCAAAAGATAGGCAAAGAATATCGCCAGATAGACCCAGATGCTTACACGAAGGATAGAGTTGTTCATTTCCCTATATCCCCCATGTTCACCTTGAACACTCGCATCATTGCCAGCACGAACAGGATACAGGTCACCAACAGCACGATCGCATAGGCTGCGCCTTGCGGCCAGTCGTTGTTGTCATTGAACTGCTGATAAATAAGTTGCGTGAACCACAGGGATGACGGACCGCCCAGAATTTGTGGCGCAGCCAGCGCACCGGCGCTGAGCATGAATACCATGGTACAGCCCGAGCTGATACCGGGTTTGGCGTATGGAATAACCACCCGCCAATGGATGCGCCACCAAGGTGCACCAAGATCCCGTGCAGCTTCGATCTGATTGCCGTCGAGGCTTTCGATCACGTTGTACATCGGGAAAATCATCAGCAGGATATAGGCGTAACCCAGACCGGCATAGAGCGCGATGTCGTTGCGGATGAAGTCAAAGGGCGTATCAAAGATACCTGTCCCTATCAGCAAAGTATTCAGCACCCCGGTCTCACCAAAGATGATACGCAAGGCAAATGCGCGCAGGATCTCGTTGATCCAATAAGGAATGATCAACATGATCGCGAAGACGCGGATCTGATTGCCTTTGGTCTGTCCAAGATAATAGGCAATCGGATAGCACAGGATCAGGTTGAAGATCGTCACACAAACTGCGGCAACAAGCGTGCGGAAAAAGACCTTGAGGTCGACGACGTTATAGTCCTGCCCGCCCCCTTCTGGTCCAAAAACGAGGTATTTATAGTTCTCCAGTGTATAGACGTCCTTTGGACCACCGATTTCTGGCGGCGGCAGGTTCGGACGGAATGAAAAGTCAAGCATCGACAGCTGTGGCAGGATGATCAGGCCGATGGTCCAGAACAGGACCAGACCCAGGATCGCAAGCCCCATGCCGAAGCCGTTGCGGTTGAAGAATTCCTTGAGGAAGCCGGGCATGATCTGGCCTCCTTATTCCGCAGCCAGTTCGCCGGCGGGCACGATAACCGCATTGCGGGTCTCGTATTCCAGCGTGATCATCTGGCCGGTATGATCGTCGAAGGATTGGCCAAGGTTGGGAATGGACACCTTGATTTCTTTGCCTCCTTCACCTGCGGTGAAAATGTTGAACGCATTTCCTTCGAACTCTTCGTGATTGACCCGCGCGGTAACAAAGTGCGTTCCCTTGGCACCATCCGGAGCGATAGCGAACGCTTCGGGGCGGATAAACATCATGGCGGCATCGCCCTCATTCATCTTGCCCCGATTGGCAGTCGATATTCGCGCAACCAGATCGCCCGAGCGGTTCGTCGAAATCATCGCCTCATTACCCATGATTTTCTTGATCTTACCGCGGAACACGTTGTTTTCGCCAACGAACGACGCAGCGAATGCCGTCGACGGATCGTTGTAGATCGATTTGCCATCACCGATTTGGTCGATCACACCGGCACGCATCACGGCGATGCTGTCCGACATGGTCAGTGCCTCGCCCTGATCGTGAGTGATATAGATGAACGTGATGCCCACGCGCTGCTGGATTTCGCGCAATTCAGTACGCATGTGCTGACGCAATTTCAGGTCGAGTGCGGAAAGAGGCTCGTCCAGCAGCAGCACATGCGGCTCGGCACATAACGCACGAGCGATGGCGACACGCTGGCGCTGGCCGCCTGAAAGCTCACTGGGAAGCTTGTCACCTTGTCCCGGCAGCGCAATCATGTCCAGCAGTTCGTCCGCGCGCTTGCGACGTTCAGCGGCACTGGCGCCCTTGATTTCCATCGAAAAGGTAATGTTCTCCCAAACTTTCATCAGCGGGAACAGCGCAAGGTTCTGAAAGATCAGCGCCGTCGGCCGCTTGTTCGGGCCGATCCCCTTCATGTTGTTGCCGCCGATCAGAACATTGCCCTCGGACGGTTCCAGAAAGCCCGAAACTGCGCGCAAGATTGTGGTCTTGCCACAGCCCGAAGGGCCTAGGAACGAAAAGAAATCGCCCCCGTTGATATTCACATTGGCGTCGCGCACGGCGACAAAGTCCCCGAAACGGATCCAAAGGTTTTCCAGATCGACTCCGACCCCAGCACTCATTTTTGGTTTCTCCCTGTGATGTCAGTCCGTTCATGCGGCGACATCTTTTGTTGCAGTGTGCAAGACGCACACAAAGAGGGCCCCCTGAACACGCAGGGGACCCATATTTGAAGCGATCAGGCGCTTACGAACTTGTTGACGAACTCGGTCCGCACTTCGGCATACCAGGGGGCTTCGGCCGGCCACGGGTTCAGGTTGGCCAGCGAGTCGCCCGGATAGGCTTCGGCAAAGTTCTTCTTGTAGACGTCGCCAGCGAATTGGTCGGCGCCCAGTACCGGCGAGTTGTAGCCGTGACTGTCGATGGCCACGCCGGCCGGTTCCTTGCGATAGGCGAACTCGATGAAAGCATAGATCTGATCCATGTTTTCTGCACCGGTAGGCATCGACATGCCATCAACCCACGCCATCGCGCCTTCGACCGGGGCTTGATAGTGGACCGGTTCGCCTGCGGCCTTAAGCGCCAGCGGAGGACCATCCCAAGTCTGACCGACCACAACACCTTCGTTCAACAGCCCGTTCTTCTGGGTGTCGGCGTCATTCCAGATCAGCTTGATGCGCGATTTGCGCGCGATGACCCAATCGGTGATCTGACCCCATACCTTACGCATGGTGTCTTCGTCATTATATGCAGACCAAACCGATCCAGGCTCCATCTCGCCTGCGCGTTCCATGTACAGGCCAGCACCCAGCATCATCGAATGCGCGCGCCCCATGGTCTTGCCAGCATTCTCTTCCGACCACACATCGCCGTACGATGGTGCATCGCCATCGGGAAGCCATAGATCGGTACGATAAGCGATGCCCTCGGTACCCCAGATGTGCGGCAGCCAGTGCACGCCGCTGCCGCCAAAATTCCAGGCATCGGTGCCGATTTTGGCCATGGCCGGGTTCACCGCGTCGATACCAACCTTACTCATGTCAAAGGGCTGCAGCAGTTCCAGCGGTTCCCACTGGAGCGAGCGATTGTTTGTAGGCGAAACAATATCGAAACCCTGCCCCTTGGTGGCCTTCATCTTGTTGATGATTTCCTCGTTCGACCCGATACCGGTATAGTTCACCTTGATACCGGTCTCTTTTTCGAACGCTTCAAGGAACGACGGTGGCAGATAGTCAGACCACATCAGGATGTTGATTTCACCCGACGAGGCCAGCGCGCTTTTCGAGTACAAAGGCGCTGCCAAAGCGGCTGCACCTGCACTCTTCAAGACACTGCGTCGAGTTACGTTAGATTTTGAAGCCATTTTTATTCTCCCATTTTGGACTGTTTTGGCTAGTTTGTTGTTGTTGTCAGATGATGACGTTTTCATGAAGTTTCCTAGTGTCTTTTACCTTCCTGAAGTGACAGTTGGATATTTCCATAAGTCCAGTTTACGTAAGGACTCAATTCTTAGTGAAATATTGCATTGGTCATCTACCTTTGCAAACCCGCTGGCCACTTCCCCGCACATGCCCGCTTAACCTTTTTCAATTATTTGAAAAGTTTGCAGCAGATTATTGATGCGCAGCTCATGATCGGCTTGCATTCTTTTTGGGTTTCTTGGATCGGTGGTTCTCCATTGAGGTTTCCACTATCCATCTCACCTGTTCCGTCATGCACTCAGTTTCAAACAGATCAACTTGCAAGGTCAACACAATTGAGAGCAACCGTCAGTCGCTGCATTCGCCAGTTTTGGGACATCGGGCAAAGAATAAACACCGGCGGCGCGCGTTTCACCCAAAGTGATCTCCCATAACGCAGTATTGGGGCATGCAACAAACTTCTTTCGCGTCGGGAAATTCAGGCTGGCGAGCCTACACGCCGGCCCGATTCACCCACGTGTTTCAATTCACAAGGCGGTTCTGAACAAGCCATTCAGGTTTTCTTCGGTCAACTTGATCGGGTTCCCGCCGCAGGACGGATCGGTGATGGCACCTTTAACCAACTCTGGAATGGACCCCTCTGTCACCCCCAGTTCAGACAGTCTGCGCGGGATGCCGAAGCTGTCGTTGAATTCCTGCACAAAGGCGCGGAACCCGTCAAAGCCGCCATCGATGCCCAGATAGGCGGCCGCCTGCTGGAACCGGTCTGCAATGGTCGGGGCGTTGAAGTCCAGAACTGCAGGCATGCAAACGGCGTTGGTGGTGCCGTGATGGGTGTTGAACACCGCACCGATGGGGTGGCTCATGGCGTGGATCGCGCCCAGCCCCTTCTGGAAGGCGGTTGCGCCCATGGCCGCTGCGCTCATCATCTGGGCGCGGGCCTCAATGTCGCTGCCATCTGCGTAAGCGCGCGGCAGATATTCTTTCACCAAGCGCATACCTTCCAGCGCGATGCCCTGGCTCATCGGGTGATAATGCGGGCTCGAATAGGCTTCGACGCAATGCGCGAAGGCGTCCAGACCGGTGCCTGCGGTGATGAATTTGGGCATCCCAACCGTCAGTTCAGGATCGCAGATCACCACCGTCGGCAGGACCTTGGGGTGGAAGATGATCTTCTTGGCGTGGGTCTCGGAATTTGTAATGACGCTGGCGCGGCCAACCTCGGACCCGGTCCCCGCAGTCGTCGGAACCGCAATGATCGGCGCGATTGCATCCGCGTCGGCGCGGGTCCACCAGTCGCCGATATCCTCAAAGTCCCACACGGGCCGCGTCTGGCCGCACATGAAGGCGACCATCTTGCCCAGGTCCAGCCCCGAGCCGCCGCCAAAGGCAATCACACCATCGTGCCCACCGGCCTTGTATGCCGCAACGCCTGCGTCGAGGTTTTTCTCATTTGGGTTAGGGTCCACGTCACTGAATACACCGCGGCCCAGACCAGCCGCCGCCATGATATCCAGCGTCGCCGCAGTGATCGGCAGATCGGCCAACCCCTTGTCCGTGACCAGCAGGGGTTTCTTCATACCGGCTGTGGCACAGGCTGCGGGCAGTTCCTTGATGCGCCCGGCACCAAATTTGATTGCGGTCGGATAGGACCAGTTTCCAACAAGTGACATGTCAGGTTTCCTTTGTGATATGAGACCTGCTCGGGCGAGGGGGTCAGACCCGAGCAGGCCGTCGTCCTTAGCCCGTGACCTTCTTCAGGTGGTAGGATTTGGGACGGGTGAGATTGTGATAGCCGATGACCGAAAGACCACCGCCGCGCCCGGTATTCTTGCAACCGGTCCAGCACAGGCCAGGGTCCAGATAGTCGGCCCGGTTCATGAAGACGGTGCCGGTCTCGATCTGGTCGCCCACACGCGCCGCGCGATCCACATCGCGGGTCCATAGGCTGGAAGTCAGGCCAAATTCGCTGTCATTCATCAGCGCGATGGCCTCAGCATCCGAGGACACTTTCATGATGCCCACTACAGGCCCAAAGCTTTCATCCCGCATCACCCGCATGTCATGGGTCACATTGGTCATGATCTGCGGCGTGAGATATGCGCCGCCGTCATCCTCGGGGAAGGGGGCGATCTGCGCGACCGCACCGGCCTCAACCGCTTCGGCAATCTGGGCGCGCACCTCGTCAGCGAAACGCACATTGGCCATCGGACCAATGGTTGTTTCGGCGTCCAGCGGATTGCCCAGTTTGTAGCCTTTCACGATCTCAACAGCCTTGGCGACAAAGTCATCATAAAGGCTTTCGTGAACGTAAATCCGCTCGATCCCACAGCAACACTGGCCCGAATTGAACATCGCGCCATCGATCAATGTATCAACCGCTGCGTCCAGGTCGGCGTCGTCCATGACATAACCCGGATCCTTGCCCCCAAGTTCGGTGCCGACTCCGGTGAAGGTGCCCGCTGCCGCACGCTCCATGGCCTGACCGCCACTGACCGAACCGGTGAAGTTCACAAAGTCGAATGCGTTGCCCGCAATCAGATCATTGGTCACGTCGTGGCTGAGGAATACATTCTGGAACACGTCTTCAGGCACCCCCGCCGAATGGAACGCCTGCGCCATCCGCTCACCAACCAACAAAGTCTGGGTCGCGTGTTTCAGAACAACCGTGTTGCCCGCGATCAGCGCGGGCGCCACCGTGTTGATCGCCGTCATGTAAGGATAGTTCCAGGGTGCAACAACAAAGACCACCCCGTGAGGAATGCGCTTGATATAGCGTTTGAAAGTCTCGTCTTCGCCCACGGCAATATCGGCCAGTGACGCTTCGGCAATCTCCGCCATATGGCTGGCACGTTCGCTGAAGCCACCAAACTCGCCGCCATAGCGCACCGGGCGGCCCATCATATGCGCCAGTTCCGGAACGATCTCATCATTCATCGCGCCGACGGCCGCGACGCCCGCCAAAACGAGGTCAATACGGTCCTGCAAGGGCCGCGCCGCCCAATCCGCCTGTGCTTTGCGCGCGCGCGCTGCGGCTGCAAAGGCAGCCGCCCGCGGCAGTACTTCTCGTTCCGCAAATACCGATCCATCGATCGGCGAGACACATTGCAACATCTGCCCCATAGTCACTCCATCTCTAAAGAGAGCAGGATCCCTGCTTCATCTGGCCATAAATATCCCGGGGGTCGCCTTTGTTTGCGCCATTGGTCCGAGCAGACAATGGCGACGGGCAGGACCCCCGGCCGCGCCTGATCTCAGGCCCGCTCAAACCCGCGGGCAATTTCCCAATCGGTTACCACGCGTTCGAATTCCTCGATTTCGACCTCAGCCGCGCGGGTATAGTGATCGACAACGTCATCGCCCATCGCCGCGCGCAGCATCTGTGATCCGTGCAAAGCGTTGCGTGCATCCTTCAATGTACCCGGGATCTTTCCCGTCTCGCCCTGATAGACATCACCCTTTGTCGGCGGCTGCAACTCCAGCCCTTCTTCGATCCCCGCGATCCCGGCCGCCAGCATCCCTGCAATCGCCAGATAGGGGTTCATATCCGACCCCGGAATACGGCACTCGACCCGTATCGCCTTGGTGCCATCCCCGCACAGGCGGTACCCGGCCGTGCGGTTGTCTACCGACCAGATGATCCGCGTCGGTGCAAAAGTGCCCTTCATGAACCGCTTGTAGCTGTTGATGTACGGAGCCATGAAATACGTGTAATCGGCGGCATATTTCAGAAGACCGGCCATATAGCTTTTCATCAGCGCCGACATGCCCAGTTCATCCCCGGCATCATAGAAGGCAGGTTTGCCATCCGCCCATAGCGACTGATGCACATGAGACGAACTGCCCACCCTTTCATGATGCCATTTCGGCAGAAAGGTCGCCGCATGACCCTGCTGCCAGGCGATTTCTTTCACCGCGTTCTTGGCGATCGAGTGATACTCTGCCGTGTCCATCGCAGGCGCGTATTTGATGTTCAGCTCTTCCTGCCCGGCCTCGGCTTCACCTTTGGTGTTCTCGACCGGAATGCCCGCATCCCACAGGTGGTTCCGGATCGGGCGCATCACATGCTCTTCCTTGGTGGTCTGCAGAATGTGATAATCTTCGTTATAACCCGAGATCGGCTCCAGATCGCGGAACCCTTCCTTGCGGATCGCATCAAAGCTTTTCGCGAACAGGAAGAATTCCAGTTCGGTGGCACACATCGCCTCATACCCCATCGCCTTCAGGCGGTTCACCTGTTTCTTCAGGATCGAGCGCGGCGCATGGGGTACCTCTTCGTGGGTGTGGTGATCCAGAACGTCACACAAAACCATCACCGTGCCTTCGAGCCAGGGCACCGGGCGCAGCGTGTCCAGATCGGGCTTCATGACATAATCGCCATACCCCCGCTCCCAGCTTGTGGACGCGAACCCGCTGGGCGTGGCCATCTCAAGGTCGGTGGCCAGAAGGTAGTTGCAGCAATGGGTTTCTTCCCATGCGCCTGCCACAAAATGACCGGCATGGAACCTTTTGCCCATCAAACGGCCCTGCATGTCCACCATGCAAACCAGGACAGTATCCACTTCCCCGGTCGAAACCTGTGTCTTGAGATGTTCGAAGGTGAGTGTTGCGCTCACGATGCGTCCTCCCTGATCGCAATGTCCTTCAGCGCCGGCTCAAGCAGCGCCAATATTTCCCGTGCCATGTCGGCAACCTGCTCATCGGTGCGCAACAGATCGTTGCGTACTTCAATCATCACATTGGCCAAGCCCCGGCTCAGAGCGTGCAGGCGCAGCGAATGGGTCACGCCGTCGGACGGACCATAAGGTTCGTTCCTTTCGATCTGGCGGTGTGGAATGCGATCAGCGTGGCCCAGCATCGCATCCACCAACCGGCTGTCTTCATCATGAAGCAAACCCAGTTCCACCTTGCGCGCCTGCCCAAAGTAAACCCGCGTGAAGGAATGCACCGTCACCACCACCGTGTCCGGTCCGCGTGCCTCCAGCACCTGAGAGACTGCAATGCAAAACGGGCCGTAAACTGCCGCCGTGCGGGCGTCCCGGTCTGCTTGAGTGAGATTGCGGTTGCCCGGCACTTCGATCAACTCAGATTTCTCGGGTATGGCACTTGGCGCTTCGGGTGGGCGGTTACAGTCGTAGACCAGCCGCGACACCGTCGAAGCCACTCCGACCGCATCCAGCGCCTCGGATAAAAGCAGCGTCAAGGCACGCGCGCCCGGATCCCATGCAGCGTGGCTGAGGCGCTCAACGTCAGACAAACCCAAACCGTCATACTCGTCTGGAATCCTATTGCTGGCATGTTCGCACAGAAGCACAACCTGCCCTTTCCCCGTTGCATTCAGTATCTCGAACGGAGCCGTCATTCCTGATCCTCCGAATGCATCTGCCTGTCACTTCTCGGCATATCTTCGATCAAACGAGTTTCCAGCAATTGCCCATTGCGATACAGGATCGGATAGGCCACCGCCGCAATATGGCTGTTGAACTCACGAAGCGCGCGCAGGGTTTCCAGATGGATGTCGCTGGTCTCAAAACTCTCTGTTGTGCCGTGCTGCAGACGTTTGAGATGGCGCTTGCGGCTGTCACGCTCGGCACGTTTGATCTCGGTTTTTTCCAGGCTTAATAGACGGGCGCTTTCCAGATCGTCCGAGATCAACACGTTCGAAGCCAGCTTCAGGTTCGCAACGATGCCTTCATGCATGTGCACCAGTTCCATCCACCCTTCCTGCGAGAACGAAGCGCCTTTTTTTCGCATCTCTCCGGCCAGAACCGTCAGACGTTTGGCGACCACGTCGCCCGCAGTCTCAAGCCTGATGGCATATTCCATCAGATCACGGGCGATCTTGGCGTTTTCCTTTCCGAATCCCTCTGTCGGGATCGACGCAACATAAGACCGGATGCCCGACAGACAGTCATTCACATCGTCATCGATCACCTGCACCGCGCGGATCTGTTCCTTGTCGCCGCTGCGATACAGTTCCAAGGCAGGTTCGAACATGGACTGTACCAGATCGCTCATCCGCAGCAATTCTCGCTTGAGCCCGGCCAAAGCTTGAGAGGGATTGGTCAGGACACGCTTGTCCAGCGCGCTGTGCGGTCGTCCGGGTTGCAACTTGGCGCTGTCCCTGTTGGGTTCGGGAATAAGCCGCTCGAACGGGGCCTGCAAGCGACCGCAAAACGGGATTGCCAGAACAAGCAATGATGCGTTGAAGACAAGGTGTGCGTTCACCAGCATCTGCCCCCCTTGCAGATCACCCAGAAGACCGCTGCGCAGTGCGATATTGGCGGCGAACAAGGTAACTACCGCCCAGCTGCCGCGCAGAAACAGGTTGGCGAACGGGATGCGGCGTGCGGAAAGGCTCATCCCCCGGGTCAGCCAGACCGGAATGAAAGCCGAACCGAAATTCGCCCCCAGCATCAGTGACAATCCGGCGGCAAAGGGAATAGCGCCGATCTGCACCAGCGTCACGCACATCAAAATCGCCGCCACCGAGGAATGCATGACAAAGGCCAATGCGCCGCCGACCAGAAACGCAGTTATATAGTCACGCGCCAGATAATCCGCGATTGCGGGCAGAAAGGCGCTGTCGCGGATCGGGTCCATCGCTTCGCGCAGGAAGCGCAGCGAGATAAGAATGAACGCAACCCCCATCAGGATACGCCCAAGTTGCCGCGCCTTCTTGGCCTCTGTCTTGACAAACAGATAGCCACCAATGGCCAACAAAACCGGCACAAGCCAATCCAGCTCGAATGACAGGATCTGAATAATCAGCGCCGAACCCAGGTCTCCACCCAACACGATGGCAAGCCCGGCTGGAAATGTCAGAATACCGCTGGCGGCAAATCCCGAGGACAACAATGCCACCGCCGCCGAACTTTGCAGCACGATGGCCATGACAATCCCGACAAGCGACGCTTGGGCATAGCTGCGCTGACCGGTCATGACACGTTGAAACGACGCGCCATAGCTGCGCTCGATCCCCGTGCGCACCATCCGCACTGCATAGAGCAGCAGCATTGTCGCTCCGGCCAGGCTTATGATGAAACTGACAATCGCCATAGTTTATCCGCGCACAAGTTTGAGCATTTCAGCATGCAAATCCGGCGTTGCTGCCGAGATCACTTTCCCATCAGAATTCAACCCCAAAGGCTGCCCTTCCCAATCCGTCATAACGCCTCCCGCCGCTTCGATGACGACCGAAACCGGCAGATAATCGTAGGGCTGCAAATCATAGTCAATCACCGCATCCACATAGCCCGCCGCCAGCAGCGCATGTGGATAGCAATCATAAGCAAATCGGCGCGTCTGACCTGCATTCATCAACCTTTCAAAAACGTCGGGATGGTCGCGGTGGATCTTGTCGCCTTCATTCACAAATAGAATGGCCTGATCCACCCTCGTTTTGGCGGACGCTCGAATGGCCTCGCCATTTAGCGTCGCCCCCTGCCCCTTCACACCCAGAAATATCTCGCCAAGCGCAGGCATGGCGATGACACCAACCTGAGGAACACCGTCTTCCAGATGCCCCAGCAGGAACCCGAACAATGGATGACCGGACAGAAACGATCGGGTACCGTCAATCGGATCAACGATCCAGATATGGCGTCGGTCCTTACCTTCGAACCCGTGCTCTTCTCCAAAGATGCCATGATCCGGGAAGTGTTGCTCAATGTAATCGCGAACGCACGCCTCGACGCCTTTGTCGGCCTGGGTGACCGGGCTTTCATCCAATTTGAACTCGATCCCAAGATGGCCACGGAAATAACCACGCGCGGCCTTGGCCGCGATTCCTGCGATTTCGACCGCGTGACCCGCGTAGTCACTCTTCGCCAGCACCGGCCTCTCCTCCTGTCGCCACCCTTACTTTGATACCCCACTCCTTGAAGGCCGCCGCAAGTACGCCCTTGGGCCGTTTGTCCGTGAACAGATCGTCAACCCGTCGCGGGTCGGCACCGCGATAGGGCGCGGTTTCACCGAACTTGAAATGGTCGGCCGCAACCACAGACCAGTCGCTATTGTCGACGACGATAGACGCCAGATCCGCCTCGGCAGAACTCAGATACAAAAACCCTTTGCGTGCCGACACGGCATCCGCACTTAAAATGGACAGATCGAATGCGAATCTCTGCGCCTGACGGTGCGTGACATGACCAAAGGTTCCGCGTTCATCGCTTTGCATCTCACCGCCCAACAGGTGAACCCGCGATCCATTTACACCCACCAGGCTTTGCGCCACTCCTACCGAGTTGGTTACGACAGTAAGGTTGCTGCACTGGCGCAGCTCTTCGGCAACGAAAGCCGTTGTCGACCCCACATCCAAAAAGACCGTCATCCCATCGCGCACGACTTGCGCGACGCTCGATGCGATCAGGCGTTTTTCGTCAGGATGCTGCGCGATGCGACGAAAGAAACTCGGATCACCCTGAGTTCCTGCCAGATAGGCCCCGCCATGCACGCGTTCCACTGCCCCGGATTTGGACAATGCCTTGATCGCGCGCCGTACGGTTTCCTCGGACACATTGAGGGCTTTTGCCAGATCGGAGTTCCGCGCGGTCCCGCCGAGGCGACGTAACACATCCAGCAATTCGACTTCTCGATGCGTATGTACACCGCGATTCGACACAGCGCCCTCAGAATAACCCCACGAACATGTTCACCCAGCCACACAAGGCGGTCAAAAGCAAGCACTTCATTTGGAATTTGACGGATTGAATCCACTTGCTTGGGAAGATTCCCTCGTTTTCCCTCAAATTTGCTCACATGACGCAAATCCAAGCAGACAGCGCCGATTTCAATTCCACGCTTTCAAAAGACCTTGACGGAAAAAGATTCAACCCAAAGGGGAAAATCTGATCCTCTTGAACGACGCGGCGTCATATTCGGGTCCTCTAATGTGGGTATCAGCAGCGTTTCCAGGGGGTGGATCGTCTGCGAACTCACCATCGCCCCCAACACCTGGGGCGACCCACATTTTTTGGAGCAAAATATGAAAAACTTTATCGCAAATACCTTCAAGCGTCTGCGTCGTGACGAGTCGGGTGCAACTCTGGTCGAATACGGCATCGCAATCGCACTGGCGGTCGTATTGGGCGCCGGCGCGCTTTCGACGCTGGCAGGCGACGTCGCGGGTTCGATGACTGCCGCCGGCAACTGTATGCCAAATGCAGACGGCTCGGTGCCGACCTGCGGAACGACGCCGTAACTTTAGAGAAGCACTTTCTCAAATGAAATTGTTGCCGCGGCCTTGGAGATTTCGCGGCAACACCTCCCGGAGCAAATCCGCAAGACGTCACCGTTATCCATAGTTTTTTTAAAGAGTGCGACTTCGAACGGATTTGAACAGGGCGTTTCACCGCAAATCAGTACATGGCTGCCAAGTCAGCGGTGAAACGCCCCCTCCGGGCCATTTGATCAACGGCATCAAGAGCGCCGACCAACAATATTGGAGACCACCATGCGTTTCTCTTCTTTCCTGACATTCGTCGCCGGACTGGGGGTTGCAGCGGGCTCGGTGTATCTGGCCCGTGACTACATCGAGAATGAATATGCCAAACGACAAGCCGTCGAAGAAGAAAAGGTCGTCAACGTCATCGTTGCCGCCCAGGACATCGACTTTGGCCAAGTCGTGGACGCCCAGAAACTGACCACTATCGCCTGGCCGAAAGAAGCGCTGCCAAGCGGCGTTTATACCGCCTACGACACATTGCTTCCAAGCCAAGGCAAGGAATTTCGCCGCGCCAAGCGCGCAATCTCTCAGGGTGAGCTGATCCTGACCAACAAGGTCTCGAACTTTGGCGAAAAAGTCACCATCGTTCAGACCATCAGCGCCAACAACCGCGCGATGGCAATCAACGTGAACGCCCAGTCCGGTGTTGGCGGTTTTGTCACGCCGGGCGATTTCGTCGACATCCTGTTGACGCACGGCGCCAACAAGGACCTCAAGACCGTCACGATCCTGCAGAACAAGCGCATCATTGGCGTTGATCAGGAAGCGGACGAGCAAAAAGACGCGCCCGGTGTCGCCCGTACCGTCACCGTCGAAGTCACGCCTGAAGAAGGCCAGCGCCTGGCGCTCGCCCAGCGCGCAGGAACGCTCAGCCTGACGCTGCGCACACTTGAGGCGGCCAATGACGAACCGCTGGAATCCATCGGACTGAGCGATGTTCTGCGCGAGTTGTCGCCGGTGCCGGAACAAGCACCGATCAAAACCGTCGTCGTTCGCCGCGGTACAGACGTGACCGTTACCGAACTGCGCTGAAACGATTTGCCGAGGAGATGACAGATGAAACCCGCCAACACCATGAAACGCCTCGCCTCTGACGAAAACGGCGCGATGCTGGTGATCTGGGGGGTATCGTTTGCCATCTTCTTCGGTATCGTCGCACTTTCTTTTGACGTCGGTCGCACCGCGATCACCCGGACCGAACTTCAGTCCTTTGCCGATCACGTCGCCCTGGCCGCAGCCGGAGAGCTGGACGGAGGTGCCGACGCCATCATCCGGGCAACCGCAGCCGCCGAGAACATGATCGTCGACAACAAGACTTTCGGCAGCGGCGGCAGCCAGCTGAGTGGCAATACCGACTTTACCCTGACATTTCTGTCTGACCTTCCCGCCGATGACACCGATGTCGTGACAGCGACCACCACGGATGCGACCGAAGCTGCATATGTTCTGGTTCAGACCACACCTTCGACAGTCGCCGCAACGTTCGGCGCTGTCTTCGCCGCCCTGACCGGAAATCCAATGCCAGACGGTTGGGCCAATGGATCGGCAATCGCCGGATTTACCCAATATGCCTGCGATGTGACCCCGATGATGTTCTGCCTGCCCGACTCAAATTACAAGGCGGACGAGAATATCGGTGATATGATCCTGTTGCGCTCTGGCGGCAATGGCGCGGGCTGGGGGCCCGGCGATTTCGGCTTCCTCGACCCGGCCAAGACTTTGGTCGACGACGAAGGCCCCTGCGCCGGTCTGAGCGGTGTGAACCTTGACGCCTGCCTGATCGGGGCCGAGGGCAGCATCACGCAATGCTTCAACATGCGCGGCGTCGATATCGAACCGGGCCAGAAAGTCGGCATCGAGAACGCCATCTATAACGTGCGCTTCGATATCTACCGCTCGATCATGAATGGCAAGAAGAACAATGCGAACTTCCCGCCTGCCCCAAATGTGATCAAGGGTATTGTTCCCGGCACCGGCAACACCTGCATCAGCGGAAATGAGGAGATCTCGCCTGATACAATGGGCATGCCGCGCGACGATTGCTTTGGAAGCGGTGGCTGCAGCCGATTTGGCGACGGCAGCTGGAACGCAGGCCGAACAGCCTATGTCAATATGAACTACGACGGCACTGATCCGCACCCTTCCGCCACAACTCGGTATGAATACTACCTTGCCGAGATCAACGCGGCCGCCAGTTCCTCCGCTCCGCTTCTGACCGGCAAGGCCGAAACCGGTCGCCCGATGTGCTCGAACAATCAAAGCAGTGATCCGGATCGCCGCGTGATCATCGCCGCCGGTATCGATTGCTCTGCCAACCCGATCAACGGAGCCGCCACCAACGTGCCAGTCCAGGAATTCTTCAAGATCTTCCTGACCGAGCCTGTCGGCGATGACGGTTCCTCTCCTCCCACCGTTGACATCTGGGGCGAGGTCGTCGGCAGCGCCAGCGAATACAGCCCCGGTGCCGGCTCTCTCTTCCACGACGTTGTCCAGCTTTACAGGTGATCCCATGTTGTCTCGTCTGTTCCATAGCAAGAAACTGTCGAATTTCCGCCGCGACGAATCCGGTGCCGCCTTGGTCGAATTCGCCATACTGATGCCGATGATGCTGGTTCTGTTCGCCGTAACCATCGAAGGCGGTCGTCTGTTCTGGGCCTATCAGAATGTCAACGCAGGCGTCCGTGACGCCACGCGCTATCTGGCCCGCGTCGCTCCCAAGGATATGTGCAGCGGCGGCACAGCGGTCAGCACCTATACGACCAAGGCCGAAGAGATCGTCAGAAACCGGATCGACGGCACCTCGCCGTTCCCGTCTGGGATCAGCGTCAACTCGGTCTCGCTCAGCCTGAACTGCGTCGCCGGAACCTACCGCGTTTCGCCCGCGCCGGTCATCCAGGTCACTGCGAACCTGTCGGTCACTTTCCCCTTTGCCGATGTCTTCTCACTGGTCGGGGGCAACCTGCAAAACGTCAACACCGTCATTTCGGATCAGTCACGGGTATTTGGAGCATGAGACATATTGCAAGAAAATACCGCCTCGCCCAGCAACTGGCACGCCTGCGTCGGGATGAAAGCGGCACGACACTGGTCGAATTCGCTGTTGTCCTGTCGATCTTCCTGCTTATGTTCTTTGGCCTGATCGATTTTGGCCGCATGAGCATGCACTACGCTGCCGCCGAACGAGCCATGCATGTGGCGGCCCGCATCGCCGCTGTTCGCCCACCGGCCTGCACCGGCGTACCGAACGTGCACCGCCGCGGACCGGTTCAAAACGGCTCCACCGCGCCCGACTTTGGCACAATGTGCAGCAGCGGCGCGAATGTCTGTGCCGACGTCGGAACGATCAGCTGCAGCGGAGACTCCACCAACGACACTGCCAGCGAGATCTGGGACATCGTTCAAGGATCAATGCCGATCAACAGCACGATTTCCAATCTGCGCTTTTCCTACACTTACGACAGTGACCTTGGCTTCTTGGGCGGTCCGTTCACGCCGATCGTTACAGTTGAGGTGCAAAACCAAACTTTTGAATTCATTTCGCCGCTAGGGGGGCTGGTGGCATTGGCCGGAGGTACGTCCTCCCCGGATCTCGGGGCCTCCGTAACCTTCCCCTCCATGAGTGCATCGATGCCTGGTGAAGACCTGGCAATGGGCACCAGCGGATAATTTCAGACAGGAGCATAGTAAAATGGAACAGAGACATAAGACAATTGCAGTCGTATCAGACGACCCGCTGGTTCACTCCAGCCTGCAAGCCGCTCTGGGCACCGACGCTTCGCTGAAAGTGACGGGTTTGAACGCAACCCTGCCCCAGATCAACGGCAAGGCCACCGAACTCGCCGCTTCGACCGATGTGATCGTGTTCCGGACCGGAACTGCAGCTTCGGACGATGTCGAAGCGATCCGCGCCATTCGCAAGGGCGGAGGCACACATGCAGCGATCATCGCGCTCAGCGATGATGGCATCCTGTTCAGCGATGCCCGCAAACTGACCGATGCCGGCGCAACCGACGTGCTGCCTATCTCCATGAACGCCGATGATCTGCGCAACAGTATCTGCAAGGCAATGAATGTGGGCAATCAAATCGCATTCGGATCTGCCGATTCCGGTCGCGCTGGGAAAATCATCTCCGTCGCGCAAGCGCGTGGTGGGATCGGCTCGACCACCGTCGCCGTCAATGTGGCCGACCAGCTATTGGACCGGCGTGGCATGATGAAGAAGGTGCCGACCAACAGCGTTGCGCTGGTGGATCTTGATCTGCAATTCGGCGCGATCAGCAGCTTTCTGGACGTGCAGCCGAACGAAACTTTGTTCCAGATGGCGGTTGAGGGAACCATGCCCGACGCCACATTCTTGGAACAATCCATGGTAAAGGCCGAAAACGGGGTCGATGTCCTGTCAGCACCAACTGGATTTGCGCCCGTGGATTCCCTGCGCCCCGAGCAAGTGAAATCCCTGCTTAACGTTCTGCGCAGCAAATACGACTATGTTGTCGTGGATCTGCCTCGCGCCCTGGTGCCCTGGCTGTCGCCAGTGCTCGAAATGAGCGACCGGATGTGCCTTGTGACCGACAGCGCGGTTCCGTCCGTTCAGCAATGCCTGCGCCTGGCCAATTTCTTCACCGAGGATGTGCCAACGCTTCAGATTGATCTGGTGGTCAATCACGAGAAAAAGCCGCTGGTTCAATCCAGTCATCACAAGGAAGCTTCGGCGATCCTGGGCCGCCCGCTCCGCTATTGGCTGCCGCATGACGAAAACGCAGCTCGCGAAGCTGTCGATCGCGGTCAACCGCTATCGAAAGCAGCCGGGCGATCGGCGCTGACCGCAGCGCTTGCGAAGATGGGAAGACAGATCGCTGCAGATCTTAAGGAAAACACTGCAGTCGCGACTGCGAAAGCCTGATTAGGGGGTAAAAATGTTCAAGTATTTTTCAAATAGCAGCGAGCAAGCGACTGCAAAGGCCATTCATCTGCGTCCGGTCGAAGATGTAAAACCGGTGATAGTGGCCAAGCAATCGGAAGAAGAAAAGGAGCTGGTAAAGTTCCTGGAACTCAAAAGCCGCCTGCACGAAGCCCTGCTGGATCGCCTCAACCTTTCGGTTGTGGAAAAAGTTGCGCCCGAGGAACTGCGCCGCGAGGTCGCCGCGCTGACCAGCGAGGTTCTGGCCGCGGAAAACAACCCGCTTCGCTCGGATGATTTCCGCCGGATCGTGGATGAGCTGATGGACGAGGTTCTGGGCCTTGGGCCGCTTGAGCCACTGCTGGCCGATCCGACGATCAACGACATTCTGGTCAATGGCCACCGCGACGTGTTCGTGGAGCGCCGCGGCGTGCTGGAACGCACAAACACGCGCTTCCGGGACGAAAAGCACCTGTTGCGCATCATCGACAAAATCGTGTCACGCATCGGTCGCCGCGTCGATGAAAGCAACCCTTGGGTGGATGCCCGTCTCGAGGATGGAAGCCGTGTCAACGCCATCATCCGCCCCTGCGCCATCGACGGTCCCAGCATGTCGATCCGCAAGTTTTCCGAGACACCTCTGACGCTTGACCGCCTGATTGAATCGGGCTCGCTGGACCAGCGCGCCTCCAAGTTCCTGATGGCATTGGTCGAAGCGCGCAAAAACATTCTGATCTCGGGTGGCACCGGTTCGGGCAAGACCACCATGCTGAACGCAATTTCGGCCGGCATCGACCATCGTTCGCGCATCGTTACCGTCGAAGACGCCGCCGAACTGCGACTACAGCAAGAACATGTCGTGCGACTGGAAACCCGCCCGCCGAACCCCTCGGGCAATGGCGCGGTGCTGCAACGGGATTTGGTGCGCAATGCGTTGCGGATGCGCCCTGACCGCATCATCGTGGGCGAAGTCCGTGGCGCCGAAGCATTCGACATGCTTCAGGCAATGAACACCGGCCATGACGGATCGATGACCACAGTGCACGCCAACTCGGCTCGTGATGCCATAGGTCGGATCGAGCAGATGGTCACGATGATCGGCTTGGACATGCCGCTCAGCGCCATCCGCGCACAGATTTCGTCGGGCCTCAACTTTGTCGTTCAACTGACCCGTCTGGCCGATGGCAAACGCCGTGTCGTCAGCATTTCCGAGATCACCGGCCAGGAAGGCGACGTGGTGACCATGCAGGACATTTTTGTGTTCCGCAAACTGGGCAAATCGGAAACCGGAGAGATCATCGGCGAGTTCGTCGCGACCGGCATTCGTCCGCAGTGCATGGACGATCTGGTTGCCGCCGGTATCGACCTTGATCTTTCGACCTTCCTGGCCAAGGGAGCGTGATCATGGAAATCTTCGCTGGACAACAGGAATTCACGTATCTCGTTTATACCGGCATCGCAGTGGGAACGCTGCTTGCCTTCACCGGCATGGCACAACTGGCCAGTCGGAGGGAAAAAATCAACGAAGCGAAAACACGCCGTCTCAAGATGTTGGCCAAGGGCCACGACGCGGCAGACGTGTTAACGCTGCTGAAACCAAAGCAAAGCAGCGGTTTCTGGCAAAAAGTACCGTTCGTGGGCGATTTGCCCCGGCAATTGCATCAGTCCGGTCTGACCATCGGAATCGACAAGTTCACGTTTCTTTGCCTGCTGCTCGGCTTTGGCGTGTTTGCATTCGCCTTGTACCCGCTCGGCCCCACCGCAGCTCTTGTGCTGGCCATTCTGATAGGCTTTGTCGGCCCGGTCGGCTTTGTCAAAATCAAATACAAAAAGCGCACCGATGAGCTGACCAAGCAACTGCCTGATGCACTGGACATGCTTGCACGCGGCCTCAAGGTCGGCCATCCACTCAGCAACTCGATTGGCGCGATCGCGCGAGAAATGCCCGACCCGATCGGAACCGAATTTGGTATCGTATTTGACCAGATAAGCTATGGCGACGACTTGCCAGATGCGTTTCAGGAGTTCGCCCAGCGGGTGGATATCGAAGATGTCTACTATCTGGCCGCAAGCATCGGCATCCAGCATGGCACCGGCGGCGATCTTGTCAACGTCATCGAAATCCTGTCCAGGGTGATCCGCGACCGGATTGCAATGCGGCGCAAGATCCGTGCGATTTCATCCGAAGGCCGGCTGACCGCCTGGTTTCTGTCAGCCTTGCCCGTGATCATCGGGATCTTCACCTCGATCACTGCGCCAAATTATTACCGGGGCGTCATGGAGGACCCTCTGTTCCTGCCGATGGCCATTTCAGTGGTGGTTCTGACCACCCTGAATCTGATTTTCCTGAAAAAACTCGTCAATTTCAGAATTTGAGAGGACGAAAGCCATGTTCAACAATATCCAAAGCCTAGCGGCATCAATGGAAATCTCGCCTGAGATCATGATCCTCTCGGGACTTGGGATCGGAATAGTGCTCGTTTTCTGGAGCATCGCAGCGAATATGGGGCGCAAGAGCGTACCAGCGACGCGTATTGCGGCTTTGAAGGGCGCGCCCAACATGGCGCGTCTTGACAAGGCGATCCTGAAAACTCCAACCGCTGAATTCGACGGTTTCACCAAAGCTTTTGCGCCGGGAAACGAAAAGGAGCGCTCGGAACTCAAGCAGCGTCTGCTGCGCGCGGGCTTCACGTCACCCAACGCATTGCGGTACTTTGTTATCACCAGAGCCGTTCTAGGCCTGATCCTTCCTGGTCTCCTTCTGGCATTGGTCGTCATCACCAAGATGCCCGGCGCGTCGGTTCCAAGCGGTGTAGCGGCCCTTGTTTCCGGTTTGACCAACTTTCAAATCAAGCTGTTCCTGGCATTTCTTGTCGGCGCAGGTTATTTCGGCCCGAATTTCTGGCTTAACAACAAGGTCAAGCAGCGCACGCAAAAGATCGAGGAGGGCTTTCCGAACGCACTGGATCTGATGCGCATCTCTGTCGAAGCAGGGCTTGGATTTGACGCCGCAATGGCCCGTGTAGGTAACGAGTTGACCGAAATCTCACCCGAGATCTCGCTGGAGTTCCTTTCGGCGCAGCGCCAAGTTCAGGCGGGCCGCCCACGGGATGCCGCGCTGATGGACATGGCCGACCGTACCGGTGTCGATACCGTACGTTCATTTGCGAAAGTCACCCAGCAGTCGATGCAATTCGGCACCAGCATGTCTCAGGCGCTTTCGACCTATTCGGACGAGTTGCGTAATTACCGCGAAATGAAAGCACAGGAGATGGCAAACAAGCTGCCGGTCAAGATGTCTGCTGTCTTGGCGGCCCTGATGCTGCCAGCGCTCATCATGCTGACCATCGGCCCGAATGTCATTCGCTATATTCGATATTTCTCCGGCTAATCCTCTCCTGACGTTCGACGGACATACACCCTGCGTCACGTCGTTCCACAAAAGCGGTCGCCACACTTTGATAGTGTGGCGACTTTTGTGACGCGCTCAAACCCAATACCCAACGTTAACTACGTATCCAATTGGAGAGCGGCGTGAATCAGTTTTGACGGAGTTTTAGGGATCGGATTCCATCAATACGTGAATAATCCGCAACTACCGGCTCGACTGTTTTCGCCGCAGGCCTCAATAACAGCAGATTTAATCGAAAATCCTCCATTTTGTAGAAACCTTTCAAACTATTCGCCAATGTATAGTGACCAAGTTCGCCACAACTTGGTTGTTGTACCCTCGGCCCTGTTTGTTTTCGGGTGGAGGTCATTGTTCACGAGTAACCTGACCTGGGGGGTTAGGAATGTTTTCTTACGGCGACCGCACAGAAGGTCAGCATAACCACCTCGCTTCCGAAGCCCGACTGATTGGGGCAGTCGCGAAATGGTGTGAATGCCTTCACTCCAAAGCTTTGTTGATGGATGCTCTTCATAGCATCGCCGAAAGCCTCGGCGCCGAAATCGTGGTGCTTGCGCGCGTGCCGAAAACGGCACGCGCGCTTCCCAAGACAATTTCCTACGATGCAAAACCGACCACCGGCCACGGACCGTGCAGATCGTATTCCCGTACCCTGCTCGGCCCATATCTGGATCAGGCCAAACCCGGGTCCACCTGGGCCAAGTCGACGCTTTACGACGAATTCGATCCATCGTTGATGGAGTTTCACCTGAACCGTCGGTTGAGAGAGTTGATCGTTATACCGCTCTCCCGCAACGACATGACATCGGATCTGCTGGAACTTCATTTTCCGGAGGCCGTGCCGCCCCAAATTCTTGCCGTCTTGAACATCTTGGCAGAAACGCTGGCACAAACCTGGGGCAACCGCGCCAAGGGGCTGTTCATGGATGCACTTTTGCGGTCGACACCCAATGACACGGCGCCGCTGGATGGGAAACCTATCCTGAGCGTCGAAAACCCCGCACGTCTGAGTCGCGCCGAGTACCGCGTTTGCGTTCTTTTAAATCGTGGAAAGACAAACGAGGGTATTCTCAAGGCCTTGGCAATTTCCACTTCGACCTTGCGCACACATCTGAGAAATATCTACGCCAAGACCGGCGTGCAGAACCAGGCAGAGCTGATTTATCAACTGATGTCAGTTGAACCTTTCACCTCGGATGACGCCGTCGGCGCACAATTCGGCTGAGGCGACCGGCAATGGCACCGTTTTTCCAAGCAATGTTTTGCCTCCTGATGAGCCTCGTCGCGTATTGCGACGTGAAATATATGAAAATCCCAAATATTCTGCCCTTGGGCGGGTTGGTGCTGTTCGTGACGTTCAGCCTCACCCTTCCATTCGACATGGTTGTGTGGCGGTTGGCAGCGGCCTCTATCGCTTTCCTGGTGGTATTTGTACTGTTTTCTCTTCGACTGATCGGCGGTGGAGATACCAAAATGCTTCCGGTCCTGATCCTGTTCGTTCCGACCGGTGGGCTAATTACCTTTGCCTACATATTCTCGGCGGCGATGCTGATCGGCAGCCTGTTAACAGTCGTGATGCAAAGGCTTCCTGTATTTCAAGGCGCGGGTTTGACCAGTGTCTCGCAAAAAGGCCATTTCCCCATGGGGATTGCCATCGCAATAGCGGGCATCGGACAACTCATTCTGTTGGGGTGAGCATTCACCGACTTTTTGATCGTGAATTAGGTTCGAATATCTCTCACTTGTTTTGCCGCGCCCAAAATCCAAGCGTCTTCAATTGGTACAATGTAAAGGAAACCGTTCGTCAAACGGTGGATAATGGTGCGGGCAGGGGGCATTGAAAATCAATATCTAGAGATACTCTAAAATCTCAAAGGCTACGCATCCGATTGACAAGCGTTGGAAATTTCGTTTTCCGTTGTCTCATTTGATCTCGACGAGTGGCAATACCTACTATACCTAGAGGTGGACTAGGCCGTGTTGACAAAAGGGATTCACATCTGTCGGCGGGCATGATTCAAGCTTGTATCTACGACGGAGACCAGCTTGGCACGAGACCTGATGTCGGACGAGGAATGGGCGTTCTTTGAGCGGTTCATCCTGGCTGTCCGCGCCCCGAATGGACGCAAGGCTATCAACCACCGCGCTGTTCTTGATGGGATTTTCTGGATTTCCAGGACAGGGGCTCCGTGGCGCGACCTGCCGGAAGAGTTCGGCAAGTGGTTCAGCGTCTACCGACAGTTTCGGCGCTGGACACTGGCGGGGTTATGGGAAGAGATTATGGACGCCTTGAACCGAAGTGGAGCAGTGCCAGACGCCCTGCAAATGATCGATAGCACCGTAATCCGCGCCCATCATCAGGCAGCGGGTGCAAAAGGGGGACTCCGCGACAGGGTTTTGGCCGTTCGAGAGGTGGCTTCACGACCAAGATCCACCTTCTCGTAAACGCACACGGCTTGCCTATGGGGACCGAGATCACACCGGGCCAGACATCTGACTATCGTGGTTTCGATTTGGTCATGGCAGATAATCTGCCTCAGCCGCGCGTGTTATTAGCAGATCGCGGCTATGATGCTGACAAAATACGCAAAAAGATGAATGATCGAGATGTGATGACCCAGATTCCCATGCGGAAAACCAGAAAGATGCGCGTTGGCGTCGACCGCTCACTTTATCGTCTGCGAAATCGGGTCGAGCGCTGCTTCAACAAGCTCAAGAACGCTCGGCGTGTTGCAACCCGCTACGACAAGACCGCAGAAAGCTTCCTGGGATTCATCGATATAACGTCCATCCGACTTTGGCTTCGCCATTTGTCAACATGACCTAGATTTTGAAAAATATGGCTTTTGAAGTATGCTGTGTCACAGCTTTTTGCTCATTTTTCGGTGAAACCAATGTCAGAAGTATTAGATGATATTGTGATTTTCGTTCCCGGCATCACGGGGTCTGTACTTTCAAAAAACGGAAAGACTGTTTGGGCTACCGCAAGCCGGCGCGGCGTTGCGCGGATTGTTTACCGGCGCAAAGTCGATCCGGTCGCTTGCACTGGAAGGGAACGACCCAGAGCTTGATAAGCTTGGCGACGGAGTGGAGGCGACCAGCCTTTGTCAGGATCTTCATATCATTCCGGGGCTTTGGAAGATCGACGGCTATACGGGACTGCGCCAGGGGCTTATGGAACGCCTTCCCCTTGATGCCGGCCAGAATTACTTTGAGATGCCATACGACTGGCGCCGGGATAATCGTGTGGCGGCGCGAAAGCTGCAGCGGCTATCAGAACAATGGTTAAGCGCGCGGCGTAAGACGCATCCCAAAGCAAAGATCACTCTGGTGGCGCATTCGATGGGCGGGATCATATCGCGCATCTTTTTGGAGCAGATGGAAGGCTGGTGGGATACTCGCCGGCTGATCACCCTTGGGACCCCCTACTCCGGGTCGCTGAATGCATTGGACAATCTGTGTAACGGATTCCGGATGGGCCTTTGGGTACTTGAGGCCGATCTGACCGAAACGCTTGCGTCCTTTACTTCCGTCTATCAGCTTTTGCCCAGCTACCGGTGCTTCTGGAGCCAGACGAAAGACGATTGGGTCTATATCGACGATCCTGGTTTGAACCTACCCGGCATCGACAGTGGCAGACTTGCGGATGCTATGAAACTGCATCGGGACATTCGGGAGGCCGTAGACCGGCATCTTGAAAACCCCGACTATGTCGCCAATCGGTATGACACCCGTGCGCTGGTCGGCAATTTCATCGATACCTCCAGTTCCGCGGCGCTGGAGGGCAACGATGTGGTGATGTCAAGAAACCGCGGACCCAGTGAACGCGGCGGTGATGGAACGGTGCCGCGCGTGTCCGCGGTTCCACACGAACGTATGCACGACCATTCAAACGTCATTTGGATCAACGAAAAGCACGGATCGCTTCAGAACAACCCGTTTTCCCTCGACAACGTCGCGGGCGCCATGCTGACGGATGAGGATGCTGCCCCGGTGTTTCCTGCGCCCGGGGCCGATGTTTCGGTAACGGCCCAGGACGCGATGGTCAGACAGGCGGTTGTCATTCGCGCCCATGCTTCGCAGCCCAACCCGGACCTAAAATGCCATATCCAGCGCATACCTGAAGACGAGTTGAAAGAAGTGTCGATGGCGCCGGACATGGATGACCCGTTTGCAGCAAGTCTTAACTTGGAGAACCTTCCGGCAGGCGATTATCGCATCAAGATCCATGGTCCGACCACGAAGACAGTGACCGACCTGTTTAGCGTGGTGGATCTGGATGACTGACCTGCCAGACCCCTCATTGTGCGAGTTTGATGTCGGCCTTGTTTACGGTTCGGAGGGCAGATACTGGCTGACCGCAGATTGCGACCTCGGGTCTGTCAAGGCCGCCCCGGTTCAGCTCCGGGACTGGGGTATCGAACTCGGTCAGGGCCGCACACCTCAGGAATGGCTGAACGACAGTGTTCTATATTCCCGCAGCCTGCGCAACGACGGTTTGACCTTTGGCCAATCCCTGTCAG
The DNA here is from genome assembly GCF_059612585.1 of Ruegeria sp. YKSF57. Lineage (NCBI taxonomy): Bacteria > Pseudomonadati > Pseudomonadota > Alphaproteobacteria > Rhodobacterales > Roseobacteraceae > Ruegeria > Ruegeria sp. YKSF57. Next base: position 122,039 of record NZ_JBXWQW010000006.1, read on the forward strand.
ACTTGGTGTTCGGGCAATCGGCTGTGCGCCGTCTATTCGAACAGATGCGCGGCGTGACGAATGCAGGCGGCCAGCAGATGGTTTTTCGCGTCCTTTGCGTGCCCGAGGAAGTCTCGGACTGGCCCTGGGAACTGATGACCGATCCGGCGAACGGGCAAATTCCCTTGACGCTAGCTCGTGACGTTCATTTGGCGCGAACGCCACGCGTGCGTACTTATGCGCTTCGCCATTTGCCGATCATCCCGCCTCTCAACCTGCTTGTGATTATGTCGAACCCCTTGCCCGCAAGTGACGGAACCTCCAACGATACTGCGTCTTTCGACCTTTATGAGGAGAAACGCCATCTGATCGGCAATCTGCAGCCGCTGGTCGAAGCTGGGTTGTTGCATGTCCACGTCGAGGACAGACCGACGGTTTCCCGGTTGTGCAACGCGATCGGTCGTCAACGGCGTGGCTTTCACGTCGTGCATTATCTGGGGCACGCATCTCCACACGGGGTGTGGTTGGAAGACAATCAAGGCAGGGTTACCATTCAGCAGACTAGAAAAGTCGACGCACGCCGCAATCCTCAGATGGTTCGAAGAAGTCGCCAAGTCAGGGATCAATATTCTTGTGTGCGATTTCGGAGAACCCAAACAAACCCGTTCAATTGCGGACTCGATCAAAAACCTGCATCAGCAAAATAGATTGGTCATCGCCGCCGGAGGTAACTCCAGAACGCCTGTATGGCCAGCTTGGCAAAAGTCCGTACTGGCCGTGGGTGCGCTTGATGATACCGGGCTGCCCGAAAGCTATTCACCACCTTTTCCGGATGATGGAAAGCCGGATGTCTATGGGCCCGGCACACTTGAGGGCACGCCACTTGCCGCTTGGGTTGTCGATCCCGATGCCAAGGGTACCAGTTTTTCGGCTTACTATGTCGCCGTAGTTGCAGCCTTGGTTTGGGCCAGCTACCGGACGCTTCGCGCCACTGACGTAAAAGCGCTGTTAAAAGGGCTTGGATCGGATAACGGCGTTTGCAAGGTAGATGCAGAAAGCGCCCTGGAGGCGGTGCGCGCGTTAATTTTGAAAGACGTGCTTGAACGGGGGGATATGGAACTGCATCAGCTGATTTCGGAATCCGGGCTTCCAGCCCAAATCGCCGCGCGTACTCTTGATCGTCTGGTCGACGACAATACGCTGAACCGGCGCAACACTGAAAATGGCGAAATTTACTCGTACCCCGAACGCAAAGCTGAGCGATATGATGCGCTTCGTCGCAGTACACGTCCAAGTGCTGAGCGCACGATGAAACAAGAACAGCTCATGGCCAACGCCCGCGCCCTGGCCGCGCTCAGCGCATTGTCCAAAGCGGATACCCGTGTGCTTTTGAACACTCGCCAACTTGGGGCGCGGATTCTCGCCTTGGGGAATATGTACGAACGGTCTGAAACCCGGGATTTCAATAGCGTCCTTGATGGTGTTTCTGATCCTAAAAGCGCATTTGAGCAGTTTCACAGCCTGCGCATTGCCGAGATGATGTGTGGAACGCTCTCGCGAGCCGACGGCAGTCGCCTGAAGGCAGTTTTGAACTCTGGCGAGTTCAAGAAACTTGCACAGAAAGACACCGATCGAAGCGCGCTTGCCAGAAGCATCAAGGCCAAACTGAGATTAAAGAGTTCGAAGCGTTGAAATTTTTCATGTGCCTTTTCAAAGAAGGTGCGCGACGTTCCCGACGATGAAATAGGAAACCAGGAATCAGGTCATAAAAAAATGACGATCGACGAAAAGTGGAGCTTTTGACCTTCAACCAACATAGATTTGCAACCCAGGAGAGCGAGAGTATGGATCGAGCATGAAGCGCCACACAAAAGGTGGGCTGAAAGGTGGCCTGAAAACAAGGCAATACCCACAAGTTATTGAAATAAAATAATTACTAACAAGTATTTGGTGCGGGCGGGGAGACTCGAACTCCCACACCTTGCGGTGCCAGAACCTAAATCTGGTGCGTCTACCAATTCCGCCACGCCCGCACGAACAGGGACAGAACCCTGTAATGAGGCGCTCAATAACAAAGCTTTCAACCAAGTGCGAGGGGGAATTTTGCCCTCTCACAAGGAAAGCATTCGGAACACTTTCGGCAACTGTTCCGGCAGATCTTCGGCGATCAGACCAGGGCCAAACTCACGCGCGCATTCGACATGCAGCCAGGCCGCCGATTCCGCCGCCTGCATCGGGGCAAAGCCGCGGGCCAGAAGGCCGGTGATGAATCCCGCCAACACGTCGCCAGTTCCGGCGGTGGCCAGCCACGGAGCGGCCCGGTCGTAATGCGCCGAATTGACCGAACAGCGCCCATCCGGTGCCGCAATCACCGTGTCCGCCCCCTTGAACAGAACAACACAACCCGCCCGCTTCGCCGCTTCTCGCGTCGCGTCCACCTTGGAATAGGCCGGCCCTTTTGTGGGCACCGCATCCAGCCTTGCCGCGATGTCCGGGAACAGGCGCGCAAACTCGCCACCATGCGGGGTCAGAACGCAGGTCTCATGCAACAGAGCGAACAGCTCTGCCGGTTCTTCGGCATAGGCGCTCAGCGCATCGGCATCCAGCACCGTGGCGCGTTTGGCGGTCAGCGCCACCGGCAACAGATCACGCGCCCGCTCGACGCCCATACCCGGCCCCAAGCAGAGCGCGTTGAGGCGGGTATCCCCCAGCACTGCCGCTAACCCATCGGCGCCCTCGACACGCGCCAGCATCAGCGCGGTGATCTGGCAAGCAACCTCCTGCTGCGCGCTGGGCGGCACCGCCAGCGTCACCATCCCTGCCCCAATCCGCAGTGCCCCTCGCGCCGCCAAACGCGCCGCACCGGTTCTTCCAGTACCGCCTGAAAGGATCAATGCGTGGCCGTGACTGTATTTGTGCTGACCAGCCCATTTTCCACGAAAACCACTGCTCTCAGGCAAATCAATCAACTGGACCTCCGTAGGTGCAGCGTTGGAATTTAGTCCAATATTAGCGACAACAATTTTATTCGACAGTCCGGGACCTCCGCCATAATGACCATCCCCCAACAGGTAGTGCCCAAGCTTGGGAGCGTGGAACGTAACTGTTAGATCAGTTGGAAAAGCTCCAAAATTTGCTCCGGAATCGCAGCAAAGACCGCTGGGACAATCGACGGCAACGTATTTTGGCCGTCGGTCACTTTGCGGTCTATGCGTAACGGTCGGTACAAAGCCGTGCCAAGCGCGATCAATGTCGTCCGGCATCGTCCGTGTTATTCCAGTACCGAACAGAGCATCGACAAGCAAGTCATGTTCTTGATTGTCCAACGCCTCTTCGACAGCACCATCGTCCCATTTACAGGCAACATCCAGGGCGCACCACCGCTCATAATTCACCCTCGCATCCGTCGGCAGTTTCTCGGGATCGCCATACAGGAACACCTCCACCTCCCAGCCCCGCTCCTTCAACAACCGCGCCACGACAAACCCGTCGCCGCCGTTGTTGCCCGGCCCGCACAGCACAACGGCCCGCTGAGCGTTCTCTTCATCTTTGTCCAAATACTCCGGAGAGCGCGAGGGGCTGGCCCCTCGCCTGTCCAATTCCGGCCACTCCTCGAAAATCGCCTCGACAACACCTCGCCCGGCGCGTTCCATCAGCTCAAGCCCGGTCACCTCACCGGACTCGATCGCGGCCTTTTCAAGCGCCCGCATCTGCGCCGCCGTCAGCAATTCCGTCATCGCAATTCTCCCCGCGATTCACTTTCGCGCATTTTTTGTGCACTGCGATCAAAGTTTGATCGCAAGCCCGGTTTCAGGCTGCCAAACACCTCGCATTTCCGCAAACGCGTTGCCGCCCGATCTTAGACGTGATCTGAGCCAGCCTGACAAGATTGCGAGGGAACTCCGATGAAGAAGATCGAAGCGATCATCAAGCCGTTCAAGCTGGACGAAGTGAAAGAAGCGCTGCAGGACGTCGGTGTCCAGGGGCTGAGTGTCATTGAGGTCAAGGGCTTTGGCCGCCAGAAGGGACACACAGAACTATATCGCGGCGCCGAATATGTCGTCGATTTTCTGCCCAAGGTGAAAATCGAAGTCGTGCTGGACGACGATCAGGTCGATGCCGCAATCGAGGCGATCATCGGGGCCGCCAAGACCAACAAGATCGGCGACGGCAAGATCTTTGTCTCGCCCGTCGAACAAGCCATCCGCATCCGCACCGGCGAATCCGGCTCGGACGCGCTGTAAGAAACAAACGAGATCTCAAACAGAGGACTAAAAGAATGAGCAAGGACGCAGTTCTTCAGCTGATCAAGGAAGAGGGTGCCGAATATGTCGACATCCGCTTCACCGACCCGCGCGGCAAGCTGCAGCACGTGACCATCGTGTCAGACCTGGTGGACGAGGATTTTCTGGACGAAGGGTTCATGTTCGACGGCTCTTCCATCGCGGGCTGGAAGTCGATCGAGGCATCGGACATGAAACTGATGCCCGACACTGAAAGCGCCTATGTCGATCCGTTCTATGCGGAAAAGACCATCTGCATTCATTGCACCGTTGTCGAACCCGACACCGGAGAGCCTTATGATCGCGACCCGCGCGGTACCGCGCAGAAGGCCGAAGCCTATCTCAAGGCGTCGGGCATCGGTGACGTGGCCTACATGGGACCCGAGGCCGAGTTCTTCCTGTTCGACGACGTGCGGTTCTCGAACTCGATCAACAAGGTGTCCTACGAAGTGGACGCGACCGATGCGTCCTGGAACACCGACACTGAGTACGAGATGGGCAACATGGGTCACCGTCCCGGTCTGAAGGGCGGCTACTTCCCGGTCAACCCGACCGACGAAGCACAGGACCTGCGTTCCGAGATGTTGTCGACCATGAAGCGACTGGGCATGAAGGTCGACAAGCACCACCACGAGGTTGCGTCGTGCCAGCATGAGCTGGGGCTGATCTTTGGGACGTTGACCAAACAGGCGGATGAGCTGCAAAAGTACAAGTACGTGATCCACAACGTGGCGCATGCCTATGGCAAGTCCGCGACCTTCATGCCGAAACCGATCTATGGTGACAACGGTTCGGGAATGCATGTGAACATGTCGATCTGGAAAGACGGCAAGCCGTTGTTCGCAGGCGACAAATATGCCGATCTGTCGGACGAGGCGCTGTGGTTTATTGGGGGTATCCTCAAGCACGCCAAGACGCTGAATGCTTTCACCAACCCCGGAACCAACTCGTACAAGCGACTGATCCCCGGCTTTGAA
>NZ_JBXWQW010000007.1:0-2500 GCF_059612585.1 Ruegeria sp. YKSF57
CTCACGACGTTCTAAACCCAGCTCACGTACCTCTTTAAACGGCGAACAGCCGTACCCTTGGGACCTGCTCCAGCCCCAGGATGAGATGAGCCGACATCGAGGTGCCAAACACTGCCGTCGATATGGACTCTTGGGCAGTATCAGCCTGTTATCCCCGGCGTACCTTTTATCCGTTGAGCGATGGCCCTCCCACTTGGGACCACCGGATCACTATGGCCGACTTTCGTCTCTGCTCGACTTGTCAGTCTCGCAGTCAGGCTGGCTTCTGCCATTGCACTCAACGAGCGATTTCCGACCGCTCTGAGCCAACCTTCGCGCGCCTCCGTTACGCTTTAGGAGGCGACCGCCCCAGTCAAACTACCCGCCACGCAGGGTCCCGGATCCGGATGACGGACCGCGGTTAGACATCAAGAGTGCGAAGGGTGGTATCTCAAGGGAGGCTCCACAGGTACTTGCGTTCCTGCTTCAAAGCCTACCACCTATCCTGCACATCACAATCCTGATGCCAGTGCGAAGCTGTAGTAAAGGTGCACGGGGTCTTTCCGTCTAACCGCGGGAAGCCTGCATCTTGACAGGCAATTCAATTTCGCTGAGTCGATGTTGGAGACAGCGGGGAAGTCGTTACGCCATTCGTGCAGGTCGGAACTTACCCGACAAGGAATTTCGCTACCTTAGGACCGTTATAGTTACGGCCGCCGTTTACCTGGGCTTCAATTCGGAGCTCTCACCCCTCCTTTTAACCTTCAGGCACCGGGCAGGCGTCAGACCCTATACGTCGTCTTGCGACTTCGCAGAGCCCTGTGTTTTTAATAAACAGTCGCCACCCCCTGGTTTGTGCCCCCAGCCCCTAGTTGCCTAGGAACCGGGCCTCCTTCTCGCGAACTTACGGAGGTATTTTGCCGAGTTCCTTCAACATCGTTCTCTCAAGCGCCTTGGTATGCTCTACCAGTCCACCTGTGTCGGTTTAGGGTACGGTCTGATGGAGGGCTATTTCCAGGAACCACTCAGCGGCCCACCCAATCCGATAAGGGTGAACAACAGTCGTGATCCGTCACATCCTCCTGGCACAGGAATATTAACCTGTTTCCCATCGCCTACGCCTTTCGGCCTCGGCTTAGGGGCCGGCTTACCCTGCTCAGATTAGCTTTAAGCAGGAACCCTTGGACTTTCGGCGAGAGTGTCTCTCACACTCTTTGTCGCTACTCATGTCATCATTCTCACTAGTGATCTCTCCACCGGATCGCTCACGCGCCGGCTTCATCGAAAGGTTCATATCCTCCAAGGTCGTCCGAAGACGACTAAAGAGGATGGAACCTGTGTCACACTACGCTCTGCTACCATGCCTTACGGCATCCTAAGCTTCGGCTCATGGCTTGAGCCCCGTTACATCTTCGCCGCAGGACAACTTGTTTAGACCAGTGAGCTGTTACGCTATCTTTAAAGGATGGCTGCTTCTAAGCCAACCTCCTGGTTGTTTTGGTCGTCCCACCTGCTTTCCCACTTAGCCATGAATTGGGGGCCTTAGCTGTAGGTCAGGGTTGTTTCCCTCTCCACTACGGACGTTAGCATCCGCAGTGTGTCTGCCATCTAGTACTCCCGGGTATTCGGAGTTTGGTTAGGATCAGTAAGCCTGTGGGGCCCCATTACCCATCCAGTGCTCTACCCCCCGGGGTATTCGGATGACGCTCTACCTAAATAGATTTCGCAGAGAACCAGCTATCTCCGAGTTTGATTGGCCTTTCACCCCTAGGCACAGCTCATCCCGATCCTTTTCAACGGATGTGGGTTCGGTCCTCCAGCAAGTGTTACCTTGCCTTCAACCTGGCCATGCCTAGATCACTCGGTTTCGGGTCTGATCCCACGAACTCATGCGCCCTATTAAGACTCGCTTTCGCTGCGCCTACACCTAACGGCTTAAGCTTGCTCGTGAGACCAAGTCGATGACCCATTATACAAAAGGTACGCCGTCACCCCGCAAGGGGGCTCCGACTGATTGTAGGCGTTCGGTTTCAGGTACTGTTTCACTCCCCTCGTCGGGGTGCTTTTCACCTTTCCCTCACGGTACTGGTTCGCTATCGGTCAGCAAGGAGTACTTAGCCTTCGAAGGTGGTCCTCCGATCTTCAGACAGGATTTCACGTGTCCCGCCCTACTTAATACGTCCCATCGAGCTTCGAATACGGGGCTGTCACCCGCTATGGCCCAGTTTCCCAACTGGTTCTTCTCACTCTCAAGGCTCGGCTGGTCCCCGTTCGCTCGCCGCTACTGGGGGAGTATCAATTGATTTCCTTTCCTCCGGGTACTTAGATGTTTCAGTTCCCCGGGTTTGCCTTTATAACCCTATGTATTCAGGTCATAAATACCTGGTCATGCTCATTATTGATCAGCTGTGCCAACAATAACAAACATTCAGGTGGGTTGCCCCATTCAGAAATCCATGGATCAAAGCTTATTCTCAGCTCCCCATGGCTTATCGCAGAGTATCACGTCTTTCATCGCCTC